>NZ_JAJSYW010000161.1:0-16277 GCF_036815005.1 Streptomyces sp. IBSBF 2435
CAAACCCAGATTCACACCGAAGTCTCGTGGGCTCGGATTTTTTTATAAGAGACAGCCACACGCCGGCGCCGGCCGCCGGCGGGGCGTGCAGTATCCGTTCCAACGCGGGGAGCTGCGACAAGGCGGGGCAGTCCTGCCGGAAGGCCGACCTCGGCAGGACGACGACCGACGCTCAGGGCCGCTCGATCACATGCCGGACGAAATCGGGCAAGCCGCACTGGCAGTGCTGAGCCGGAATGCGGGATTCGGCAGGTCCGGCGGTGGGGCGGGGAGCAGGGGAACACCGGAGGGCATTCACCAAGAGCAGGTAATATTCGGCACCCCGTTCGACATCCCGGCCGCCACAGCTGATACAAAGCAACGCTGGCAGTCTCACGGCGGGAAGGGCAGGCCGTCCTTCCTCCCGGGTGATGCCGCAGGGGGCTTCTGCACAACCAGCACGGGTCGGCCCGGCCGACATCCGCGCCTGGGGGGATCACGAACTCGAACGCCGCCGTCATGCGACGGGCGGCCCCTCTGTCGTATCGCCGTGCCCGGACGGCCAGCTGATTCGTACGACGAAGGAGAAACTTCATGGGCATTCCTGCCCGCGACGCGGCGTCCCGCACCGGGACAGGGGCGATACGCGCCCGTTCCCGCTACCGCAGCGCGCTGCCCGGCGGCGTGGTGGCCGCCACCGCCCTGGCGATGGTCGCCGCGATCGCACCGGTGGCCGCGGCCGACAGCACGCCGGCCCCGGCGCCGCAGCGCGTCGGCCCCGCCCCGACGCTGCCGGCCGGCGCCGTGCGCACCGCCGCTCCCGCCGGCGACACCTCGCTCGACCTGGGCGTCGTGCTGTCGCCGCGCGACCCGGCCGGCCTGAAGAAGTTCATCACCGACGTCTCGACGCCGGGCTCACCGCTCTACCACCAGTACCTGAAGACCGGGCAGTTCAGCTCGTCCTTCGGTGCCACCGACGCCACCGTGGCCCGGGTCCGTGCGGCCCTGAAGGCCCAGGGGCTGACCACGGGAGCGCTGGAGTCCGACGGTCTGACCCTGCCGGTGCACACCACGGTCGGCGCCGCGGAGAAAGCTTTCCGCACCGGCTTCACCGGCTTCCGTGACCGCGAGGGCCGTACCGGTGTGACGAACACCGCCGCCCCGTCCGTCCAGGGCGACGTGGCACCCGCCATCACCGCGGTGACCGGCCTGACCACGACGGCCCCGGTGCGCTCGCACCTCTCGGTGAAGCAGAAGAAGAAGTTCACCGCCTCCCCGGGCGCCTCCGGCGGTACGTCCGTCGCGCCGCGGATCAACGGCAAGACGCCGGCGCTGTGCAGCAGCATCAAGAACGGCGCGGCCGGCATCGGCTGGAACGACACCCAGCAGTACTGGAGCGCCCGCTCGCTGGCGGGCGCGTACGGCATGGCGGACGAGCCGAACGTCGGCACCGGCGTGACCGTGGGCATCTTCGAGCTGGAGAGCTACAGCGCCAAGGACATCGCCGCCTACCAGTCCTGCTACGGCACCAACGTGCCGGTCAGCGCGGTCAAGGTGGACGGCGGCCCGAAGGTGGCGGCGGACGCGTCGCTGTTCATCGGCTCGGAGTCCGCGCTGGACATCGAGGACCTGATCGGGCTCGTCCCGCAGGCCTCGCTGGTCGTCTACCAGGGCCCCGACATCACCGACGCGCAGGGCAACCCGGCGCCCGTCACGTACCAGAACATCCTGGACGTCTACCAGAAGATGGTGACGGACAACCGCGCCCAGGTGATCTCCACCAGCTGGGGCAGCTGCGAGCAGGACACGTCCGCGCCCTTCATGGCGGCCGAGAACCTGGTCTTCCAGCAGGCGGCGGCCCAGGGCCAGACGGTGACGGCCGCGTCCGGTGACAGCGGTTCCGGCGACTGCGCCTTCAACGGCACCGCCAACAGCGGTGCGCTGTCCGTGGACGACCCGGCGAGCCAGCCGTACGTCCTCGGCGTCGGCGGCACCACCATGACCGGCGCGAACGGCGCCGGCCAGTCGACCTGGAACGACGGCTACTACGGCGCCACCGGTGGCGGCGTGTCCACCTACGTGACGCAGGACGGTACGTCCGGCTTCCAGGCCGGCGTCAACGGCCCGGGCTACGTCAACGCGTGCGAGACCGGGACGGGGCAGAAGTGCCGGCAGGTTCCGGACGTCGCCGCGCTCGGCGACCCCAACACCGGCTACCTGATCGCCAACGGCCAGGAGCCGGACGGCTCGCAGGACTGGGGCATCATCGGCGGCACCTCCGGCGCCTCGCCGACCTGGGCGGCCCTGGTCGCGCAGGCCGACCTGGACCTGTCGTGCGCGGCGGACGGCCCGGTGGGCTGGATCAACCCGGCGCTGTACAAGCTCCCGGCGACCGCCTTCCGTGACATCGTCGACGGCGGCAACTACCTGCCCACCGACGACGGTCCGACCTCCGGCTACTACGCCGGCACCGGTTACGACCTCACCACGGGCCTGGGCACCCCGAAGGCCCGCAGCATCATCCCCGCGCTGTGCAAGGCGGTTCCGCAGCAGCCGGCCGGCACCTTCACCTCGGTGAACCCGGCCCGCATCCTCGACACCCGCTACCACGTCGGGGTGTCCACGACCACGCCGGTCAAGGCCAACTCCGCGGTGGCGCTCCAGGTCACCGGCGCGGGCGGCGTCAACCCCCCGGCCGGCTCCGTCGTCACCTCCGTGGTGCTCAACACCACCGCGGTCTCGCCGACGGCGACCGGTCACCTGATCGCGTACCCGCACGGGACGACCCGCCCCACCTCCTCGAACCTCAACTGGCTCAAGGGGCAGATCATCCCGAACCTGGTCACCGTGCCGGTCGGGACGGGCGGCAAGGTGGACCTCTACAACGCCAGCGGCGGCACGGTCCACTTCGTGGCTGACGTCTTCGGCTACTTCTCCACCTCGGCGACCGGCGCCACCTACACCCCTGTCGGCCCGGCCCGCGTGCTGGACACCCGCTCGCACATCGGGACGCCGACGACCACGCCGGTCAAGTCCAACTCCGCGGTGGCGGTGCAGATCGCCGGCACCGCCGGTGTCCCGGCCACGGGCGCCTCGGCCGTCATCCTGAACGTGACGGCCACCGCCCCGACCGCGACCGGCCACCTGATCGCGTACCCGGACGGCACGACGCAGCCGACCTCGTCCAACATCAACTGGGTGAAGGGCGAGACGCGTCCGAACCTGGTGGTGCTGCCGATCGGCGCGAACGGCAAGGTGGACCTGTTCAACTCCGGCAGCGGCACGGTGCACTTCGTGGCCGACGTCTTCGGCTACTACTCGGCGGACAGCGCGGGCGCGAAGTTCCACTCCGCGGGCCCGAGCCGGGTGCTCGACACCCGTTACGGCAACGGCGCGCCGGCGATCGGTCCGCTCGCCTCCACCAAGGACCTGTCGCTGAACCTCAACGACGGCAACGTGGTGACCGGCGCCAAGGCGGTCGTGCTCAACGTGACGGTCGCCAACGGCACCGGCAGCGGTGTGCTCACCGTGTGGCCCGACGGAGCGGCCCGGCCTTCCTCGTCCAGCCTCAACTGGACGAAGGGCGAGATCGTCGCCAACCTGGTCACGGTCCCGGTGATCAACGGGAAGGTCGACTTCCATGTCAACGCCGGTTCCGTCGCGGTGATCGCCGACCTCTTCGGTTACTACACCAACTGAGAGAGCCGGCCGCGTACGACAACGGCCCCGCTGCCCGCCCTCCGGCGGGCAGCGGGGCCGTCCGCGTCACCCGTCCTCGCCGTCCTCGCCGCCCGCGCCGGGCGCCCGCGTCAGCCCGCGCCGGGCGCCGCCCGCAGCCGCGGGTCGGTGATGCCGCCCGGGCACTCGCGGCGGCGCTCCCAGTGGGTCAGCTCCGCTCCGGCGCGGTAGGCGCTGTCCAGGAAGCCCAGGGTGGTGGCCCAGGGGTCGTCGGCGGCCCGGGCGTCGTCGTACATCAGCAGCGCGATGTGGCTGCCGCGGGCGGCCGACCACTGGGCGGCGCCCGGGTGCAGCGGCCGGTCGGCCAGGCCGGGGGGCTCGGGCGCGGTGTAGGAGTAGAAGGCGGGCGCGGGCACGCTGTCGTCGCCGAACCAGAACCCGGCGCTGATCACCTCGCGCGAGTACGCCTCCCGGGTGACCGGGTCGGCGTCGGCGGGCGGGGCGATCTCGCGCTCGGAGAACCGGGTCACCGCGATGTCGAAGGTGTGCCAGAAGTGGTGCACCGGGCTGGTCTTGCCGGAGAAGCCGGCCGCGTACTCCTCCAGCAGCAGATTGACCTGGCTCAGGACCCGCCAGTAGCGGGTGACCGCGGCCGGGTCGTAGCTGCGGTGCTCGTGGTCCTCAGCGAACGGCCGCCGCGCGTCCGGCAGGTCGTAGGGGTACGGGTGCTGCGGCGCCGCGTCGATGTCGAGCGCGATGAGCGCGGTGACGGTGTCCCGGTAGAAGTCGGCGACCGAGCGCTCCGCGAGCGGGAAGGACGTCTGCCGGCCGGACAGCGTCCGCACCACGAGGCGGTGCGCGACGAAGTCGAAGTCCACGCAGAAGGAGTCGCCGCCGCGGATCGGCCCCATCGGCCGGGTGGTGATGCCCTGCCCGGTCAGATGGAACGGTACGTTCCACCAGTGGTTGCGGCGCGGACTGGCGGCCAGCCGGATCTTGCCGACGATCTGCACGAAGCGGTGCAGCGTCTCCTTCGTGTCCCGCCAGGATTCCAGCGGCAGGGGCGGGAAGACGTCCACATCGCTCTCCAGGGTCGGCGGTGCCGCGCCCTGGCCGGTACGGCTACCCCGGCCATCGTGGGCGCCCCCGACCCCGCCCGCCAGCGCGGCGGGTCCGAACGGGTGGGCGGCACGTGCCCCCGGCCGGGGCGCTCGAAGGCCGCTCGGATGCCGGGGGCCGCCGCACGCGCAACCGCTCCGGTACGCCCGCCGCCGAGGTGGCGGCCGTACCGGAGCGGGGCGGCGCGAGCCGGGGATCAGGTGCCGTAGACCTGGAACTCCCAGAGCGAGTAGCCGTATTGCGTGGTACGGACGGTGCCGTTCATCCGGACGTAGCGGCCGGTGCCGGTGACCGGAATGGTCTGGGTGCCGCCGGTGCTGGTCGTCGTGCTGTAGACGGTGGTCCAGTTGGCGCCGTCGGGCGAGGTCTGGATCTGGAAGGCCTTGCCCGCCGCCGTCTCCCAGTTGAGGACGACCTGGCTGACGCTGTGGCTGGCGCCGAGGTCGACCTGGAGCCACTGCGGGTCGGAGAAGGCGCTCGACCAGCGGGTGCCGGTGTTGCCGTCCACGGCCGCGGACGCCGGGGTGCCGGAGTTCTCGGTCGACGACGCGGTCGCCGTCTTCCCCTGCGACAGCAGGGTCGCCGGGCCGCCGCCGCCCGAGGACGGGCTGCCGAACAGGGCGATCTCGTACAGCGAGTCGCCGTACTGCGAGGATCTGGCGGTGGCGTAGACCCTGACGTAGCGGGCGGTCACCGACAGGTTGGTGTCCTGGATGTCGGCCGGACTGTTGTTGTTGGTGTAGACGGTGGTCCAGTTGGTGCCGTCGGTGGACGTCTGCAACTGGTAGGCGGATGCGGCCGCCGCCTCCCAGGTGAGCGTCGCGTGGTTGACGTTGTAGTTCTGGCCCAGGTCGACCTGGAGCCACTGCGGGTCGGAGAATCCGCTCGACCAGCGGGTGGTGATGTCGCCGTCGGTGGCGTTGGACGCCGGGAAGGTCGCGCTCTCGTTGGACGAGGACGTGGTCGGCTTGCCCTTGGCGATGTTGGTGCCGTGGTCGGGCGACTTGTTGTAGACGGCCACGTAGTCGATGTTCATCTGACCGCCGGAGACCGTGGCGGCGTTGGGGCCGCCGCCGAAGGCCGCGGGGAAGCCGCCGCCGATCGCCAGGTCGAAGATGATGTAGAAGCTGTGGTCGACCGCGTTGGCCCAGGCCGCCGCGTCCACCTGGTCGGAGCGCAGGGTGAAGTAGTTGGCGCCGTCCAGGTACCAGCGGATCTGCTCGGGAGAGGTCGAGCGGTCGACCTCCACCGCGTAGGTGTGGTAGCCGGTCTGGCAGCCGGAGCAGGCGTGCTCGCCACTGCCGACGCCGCTGGTCTCGTTGCAGGGGCCGCCGGAGCCGACACCGCAGTGCAGGGTGCCGAAGACGGAGCTGCGGCCGTTGATGTCCTCCAGGATGTCGACCTCGCCCGACCCCGGCCACGGCACGCCGACCCGCAGCGGGGAGCCCAGCATCCAGAACGCGGGCCAGTAGCCCGCGCCGTTGGCGGTGGTCACGTTGGGCTGCTGGATGGACGCCTGCATCCGTACGACGCCGCCCGGCTGCGCGCCGAAGCCGTCCGCCTGGGTCTCGACCCGGCCCGAGGTCCAGTTGGCGGCCGGGTCGGTGCCGGTGTGCAGGGCCTTGAGCACCAGGTGGCCGCTGCCGTCCTGGTAGACGTTGGCCGTGCTGTTGGTCATCGTCTCGATCTCGCCGGTGCCGAAGGTCCAGCCGGCGCCCGCGTCGTAGCGCCAGGTGTCGGTGTTCAGACCGGTGTTGGCGGCACCGTTGAAGTCGTCGCTCCAGGTGGTGGTGAAGCCGGCCGGCGCGGCGGGCACGGCGGCCGGCTTCACGGCGGCCGGGTGGGCCGCGGCCGGCTGTACGGCGGCGGCCCGGGCGGGCGCGGACGCCGGACCGGATGCGGACGCCTGAGCTGAGCCCGCCAGTGTGACGGCCGCCACGGCCGTCGCGGCCAGCAGCCCGATCCCGAACCGCCTGACCGGTCCGCGGCCCGGTGGCCGCAAACGCTTGCCTCTGATCGACATGCGGACGTACTCCTTCTCCTGTGGGGGGCGGTACCGCAACTGGCCCTGCCGCGGTACCGGGTTGGGGGGAGGTGAGAGCGCTCTCAGGAGGGTCTTCCCCTGCCCTCCGCGCTGTCAAGAGAACCGGCAACGTTTACGGAACAAAGCCGCCCGCCGAAACGTCCTCCGGCTAGGAGCCGCAGTGCGGGAGACTCTGCGTGGTGCTGTGCGGAGGCGGGGCCGACCCGCCGCGCGCGGGCGCGGCCCGCGTGCGCGGACGGCACCCCGGCTGAATCGCTCCGGGGGACGTGACGTATCAGTCATGCAACAGCCGCAACCGCGGGCCCGGGATGCGGTCTCCTAGAGTGCGACCTTTGCGGAAATGGGGAGACACGAGTGATGACGGAGCAGACGGCGGCCGACACCGCCACCGGGGTGGAGGGGGCCGCTGCCGGCGGCCGGCGCACCTGGGGCGTACGGAGCGCGCGCGGCAGGAGAGGGCTGATGGCGCTCGCGCTGGGCGCCGTACTGCTCGGCGCCGCGGCCTGCGGGGGCGACGCCGACGCGCATTCCGGCGCGGACGGCAAGAACGGCTCGGCGAACGGCTCGGCCCCGGCGAACGGCTCGCAGGCGGCCCTCACCGTGCTGCCGGCGAACGGTGCCACCGGGGTGGACACCTCGGGCGCGCTGAAGGTCTCGGCCGCCAAGGGCAAGCTGACCAAGGTCGCGGTGACCTCGCAGGACGGCACCCCGGTCGACGGCGCGATATCCGCCGACGGCGGCAGCTGGACGCCGAAGGGCACCCTGCGCACCAACACGCACTACTCCGTCTCCGCCACCGCCACGGACACCGACGGCAAGGCCGCCAGCCAGCAGTCGGCGTTCACCACCGTGAAGCCGACCGCCTCCGCCACCAACTACGGCATCTTCAACGTCGATTCGGGCAAGACGTACGGCGTGGGCATGGAGGTGTCGATCCGCTTCAACAAGCCGGTCACCAACCAGGCCGACGTACGCCACGCGGTCACCGTCACCGCCGAGCCGAGCGTCCCCGTCGAGGGCCACTGGTTCAGCTCCCAGCGCATCGACTTCCGCCCCGAGAACTACTGGGCGGCCGGCACCAAGGTCACGCTCCACCTCAAGCTCGACGGCGTGAAGACCTCCAAGGGCGTCTACGGGGCCCAGTACAAGGACGTCACCTTCACCATCGGCCGCTCGCAGACCTCCGTCGCGGACAACAAGACCAAGATGCTGACGATCTACCGCGACGGCAAGCTCCTCAAGACCTACCCCACCAGCCTCGGTGACGCCGGCCACACCACCTACAACGGCAAGATGGTGATCGAGGAGAAGGACAAGGTGGTGGACATGGACTCGCAGACCGTGGGTCTGGGCAACGCCTACCGCATCAAGGACGTCCCGCACGGCATGCGGCTGTCCGACTCCGGCACCTTCGCGCACGGCAACTACTGGCGGCCCGCCTCCACCTTCGGCCACGAGAACACCAGCCACGGCTGCGTCGGCCTGCGCGACGTCAAGGGCGGCGGCGACCCGACCACGCCGGCCGCCTGGTTCTACGACCACTCGCTGATCGGCGACGTCGTCCAGGTCGTCAACTCCCCCGACAAGGTCATCCCCCCGAGCAACGGGCTCAACGGCTGGAACATGGCGTGGTCGTCGTGGGTCGAGTCCTGATCACCCGCTCTCCTGACGTCCGCTCCGCCTGACGTCCGCGCTCTGGGCGCGTACGCGCCTCTGGACGTACGCGCCTCCCCCGCAGGTCCCGACCGCTCGCCGGTCGGGGCCTGCGGGCTTTCGCGCCGCCGGGGGCCGCGGGTTCCGTCGCCGGGTCGGTGGCGCGCGGGGCTTTCGGCCCGAGGGGGCGCTGGGAGGCAGGCGGCTTTACGCACCCGGGGTGACGATCCGGCCGTTGGGCAGCACATTCCGCAGCGCCAGGCGGGCGACGAGCTTGAGCACCGGCAGCGCGGCGTTGCCCGGTACGTCACGGGTGCGCCGCGGAACGGCACCGGGCGGACGTGAAATGCTGCCGTCGGCCCGGTAGGCTTCCTAGTGCGGCCGGGCCAAGCCCGGCGCATCCCCCAAGAGGTGTAAGTGCCCCCTGAACACTCGCCGCGGACCGCCGACCGGCTTGACGACGACGACTACCCGGCGTACACGATGGGTCGCGCCGCCGAGATGATCGGCGCCACCCCGACCTTCCTGCGGGCCATCGGCGAGGCCAGGCTGATCACCCCGCTGCGCTCCGAGGGCGGTCACCGCCGCTACTCCCGTTACCAGCTGCGGATTGCCGCCCGGGCCCGCGAGCTGGTCGACGCCGGTACGCCGATCGAGGCCGCGTGCCGGATCGTCATCCTGGAGGACCAGCTGGAGGAGGCCAAGCGGCTCAACGACGAGATGCGCGGCCGGCTGCCGTCCGGCGAGCACCCGGCTGACGGCACCAGCTGAGCATTTCTGTGCCCGCCACGGCAGAAACTGTCGAAACCGCCGGTGAGAGTTTATGGCACGGCGGGCTCAGCGAAATGACATCCCGCGCCTGCCCGGTTGCGCCGTGCTACGGTGGAAGCAGTTGCAGTCGTGGTTCCCATAGCTTTGATTCCGGTGTGCAAATCTCCGGACGGGGTAATCATCTCGGCGACACCGGGTCTGCGCAGTGCGGGCCCGGCGGTATTGCCCCAAGGAGAATTTAGAAAAATGGCTACTGGCACCGTGAAGTGGTTCAACGCGGAAAAGGGCTTCGGCTTCATCGAGCAGGACGGCGGCGGCGCCGACGTCTTCGCCCACTACTCCAACATCTCTGCCTCCGGCTTCCGTGAGCTGCAGGAAGGCCAGAAGGTGACCTTCGACGTCACTCAGGGCCAGAAGGGTCCCCAGGCCGAGAACATCGTTCCCGCCTGACGCACCCCGCATCAGCACATCCGGGTCCGCACCTTCGGTGCGGACCCGGGTTCGTGTTCCGGCCCGTTCCTGCAATTCCCCGCACCGCGGCGCACGACACATCCGCCGCACCGGGAATTCCTCGATACGCGCCGCATCGAGGAAAGGCTTGCATGAATCGTCAGGCTCGTGACAACGAACGGTATTCCCGCACGACACGCGGGGCGCGCGGAACCGGCGGATCCCGCGGTTCCGGCACGTCCGCGGGCGGCTCGGGCGGCAGCCGCGGCGGCGGGTACGCCCGCAGCGGCGGGCCGCAGCGCTCCTCCTCCCGTCCCGCACCCGCCCGGCAGGGCGAATTCGCCATGCCGGTCACCCTCACCCCGGCGCTGCCCGCGGTCACGGCCTTCGCCGAACTGCGGATACCCCAGCCGGTGCTCAAGGTGCTCACCAGCCTCGGCGTGACCGAGCCCTTCCCGATCCAGGCCGCCACGCTGCCCAACACGCTCGCCGGGCGCGATGTGCTCGGCCGGGGCCGTACCGGCTCGGGCAAGACGCTGGCCTTCGGGCTCGCGCTGCTGGTCCGCACCGCCGAGGTCGGCCGGCGCGCGGAGCCGCGCCGCCCGCTCGGCCTGGTGCTCGTCCCGACCAGGGAACTGGCCCAGCAGGTCACCGACGCGCTCAACCCGTACGCGCGCACGCTGCAGCTGCGGCTCACCACCGTGGTCGGCGGCATGTCCATCGGCCGGCAGACGACGGCGCTGCGGCGCGGCGCCGACATCGTGATCGCCACCCCGGGCCGGCTCGCCGACCTGATCGAACGCGGCGACTGCCGGCTCGACGAGGTCGGCATCACGGTGCTCGACGAAGCCGACCAGATGGCCGACATGGGCTTCATGCCCCAGGTCACCCGGCTGCTGGACCAGGTACGCCCGCAGGGGCAGCGGATGTTGTTCTCCGCCACCCTCGACCGCAATGTGGACCTGCTGGTGCGGCGCTATCTGAACGACCCGGTCGTGCACTCGGTCGACCCGGCGGCCGGCGCGGTCACCACCATGGCCCACCACGTGCTGCATGTGCACGACGCCGACAAGTACGCCACCACCACCGAGATCGCCGCGCGCGACGGTCGGGTGCTGCTCTTCCTCGACACCAAGCACGCGGTGGACCGGCTCACCACGCACCTGCTCAACAGCGGGGTACGGGCGGCGGCCCTGCACGGCGGCAAGTCCCAGCCGCAGCGCACCCGCACGCTGGCCCGCTTCAAGACCGGCGACGTCACCGCGCTGGTCGCCACGAATGTCGCCGCCCGCGGCATCCACATCGACGACCTCGACCTGGTCGTCAACATCGATCCGCCCAGCGACCACAAGGACTACCTGCACCGGGGCGGCCGTACCGCCCGCGCGGGCGAGTCGGGCAGCGTCGTCACCCTCGTGCTGCCGCACCAGCGCCGGGAGATGGCGCGGCTGATGGCCGCGGCCGGTATCACCCCCGAGATCACCCAGGTCCGCTCGGGCGAGGCCGCGCTGACCCGGATCACCGGCGCGCAGGCCCCGTCCGGCATCCCGGTCCCCGTGGCCGCGCCCCCGGCGCCCGCCGCGGCGCGGTCGGCCTCCCGGACCCAGTCCAGGGGCCGCAGGCCCGCACGCCGTAGGTCCTGAACGTACCCCTCTCGAACCTCGAACACTGCGGAGGCACCATGCGCTGCGTCATCGCCCGCTTCTCATTCGACCTGATCAAGGACGAGGTCGAGAAATCCATGAGCGGGGTCAAGCCGGAGCCGGTCACGGAGGCGTCCGTGACCATCGGCCGCAAGCAGTACCCCATCAAGCAGGTCGGGGCGATCATCACCGGTCAGGACCGGCGCGACTTCACCACGACCGAGGTCGTCCGCGCCCTCACCCGCCTCGGCTTCACCTGCCACCCGGCCCCCACCACCACCCCCACCCTCTGACGGAGCCGCCCGCCGTTCCGCGCGGCGGGCGTGGCCGGCGGATGAGCCGGCGTGGCGCATGCACAGTGGGGGGGGGGGGGGGGGGGGGCCCCCGCGGGGGGGGGGCGGGGGGGGGGGGGGGGGGTTGCGGGGGCGGGGCGGCAGCCCCAGGGCCGCGGGCGGCCCCCCCCCCCCCCCCCCCACTGGCGTTCAGCGGGCCTGGATCAGCTGTTCCAGACCTGCACCTCGGAGAGCTGGCCCGCGGGCCAGCCGTCGTTGGCGGTGACCGTCACCCGGATGTAGCGCTGGGTGGTGGCCGGGAAGGTGATCGTGACGGTGTTGTTCGCGCCCGGGGTGAAGGCGTAGGACGCGGACGACTTGAGGGTGCTGAAGGTGCTGTTGTTGGTGCTGCCGGTGACCGACAGCGTCTCGTTGCGCGAGCCCCAGCCGGCCGGCAGCTGGAGGACGACCTTGCTCACGCTCTGCGCCGAGCCGAGGTCGACCTGGACCCACTGCGGGAAGGCGTTGTTGGCGCTCTCCCAGTAGCTGGCCTGGTTGCCGTCGGTCAGGTTCGACGACGGGTAGACGTCGGTGTGGCTGGACTCGGTGGTGGGCCGGCCCGCCGCGAGGTTGGTGCTGACCGTGCCGGTGCCGGTGCCGGTCAGTGCCACGGTGGTCGGGTTGTTGGACGCGTTGCTGTTGATCGTCAGGGTGCCGGTGCGGGTGCCGGACGCGGTCGGGGTGAACTTCACCGCTACGGTGCAGCTGGCGTTGGCCGCGAGCGAGCTGCCGCAGGTGTTGGTCTGCGCGAAGTCGCCCGACGCGGCGACCGAGCTGATCGACGCGGCGGCCGTACCGGTGTTGGTCACCGTCACGTTCTGGGCGCCGCTGGTGGTGCCGGGCGCCTGGGCGGCGAAGGTGAGGGAGGACGGGGTGACCGCCAGGGTCGCCGAGGACGGGTTGCCGCTGCCGCCGCTCGGGTAGACCTGGAGGCCGGACAGCTGGGCCGCGCTCCAGCCGGAGTTGGCGGTGACGTTGATCCGTACGTAGCGGGCGGTGGCCGCCGGGAAGGTGACGGTCACCGTGTTGTTGTTGGCGCTGGGGTCGAAGGTCTGCACGGAGGACGGCGCCAGGGTGCTGAACGTGTTGCCGTCGGTGGAGCCCTGGACGGACAGCGTCTCGGTACGCGTCGCCCACGCCGTGGACGGCGGGAGCTTCAACGTGGCCTTGCCGACGCTGTAGTTCTGGCCGAGGTCGACCTGGACCCACTGCGGGAAGGCGCCGCCGGCGCTCTCCCAGTAAGTGGAGGCGTCCGCGTCGGTGACGTTGCCGGCGACGAAGGTGCCGTTGGTGGAACTCGCCGTCGCCGGGCGTCCGGCGGCGATGTCGGTGCTGCTGTCGATGCCGGCGCCGCTCAGCGCCACCGTGGTCGGGCTGTTGTTGGCGTTGCTGGTCACCGTCAGCGTCCCGTTGCGGGTGCCGCCGGCCGTCGGCTTGAAGGTCACGGTCACCGCGCAGGACGAACCGACGGCGAGGGCGCCGCAGTTGTTGGTCTGCGTGAAGTCACCGGTCGCCGCGACGGCGGAGACGGTGGCCGCGGTGGTGCCCGAGTTGGTGACGGTCACCGTCTGCGGGGCGGCCGTCGAGCCGACGACCGTACCGCCGAAGGAGAGGTTCGCCGGGTTGGTGTTGAGCACCGGCCCAGGCGCGATGCCGGTTCCGGTCAGGGTGACGGTGCTGGTGTTGCCGCCCGCGGTGACGGTCAGGGTGCCGGTACGGACCCCGTTCGCGGTCGGCTTGAAGGTGACGCTGACGGTGCAGGATCCGTTCGCGGGCACCGACGTACCGCAGGTGTTGGTCTGCGTGAAGTCGCCGGAGGCGGACAGCGCGGAGACCGCGGCGGCGGCGCCGGTCGGGTTGGAGACCGTCACGGTCTGCACGCCGCTGGTCGCACCGGTCGCGACGGAACCGAAGTTGAGCGCGCCCGGGGTGGCCGTGACGCCGCTGGCCGGGTAGGGCGGGAAGACCGGGGCGGGGAAGCCGCCGCACAGCGGAGTACCGGAGATGCCGGAGTTGCCGCCGCCGTCGGTGACGACGAAGTTGCCGCCCTCGCAGCTGTAGACGGGCGTCGAGGCGCCGACGCCGGTCGCGGTGACGTTGGTGAACTTCGCGGCGCCGCCGGTCTGTTCCTGCAACGCGAAGGTGCCGGTGCCGGCGATGGTCACGTTGTTGAGGTTGACCCCGCTGACCGTGCCCTCGACCCACTGCACGGCCTCGTAGGGGCTCTGCTCGATCAGTGCGTTGGTGACGTTGATCGGGCCGGTGATGGAGCCCTGGCTGCCGTCGAACCACAGCGCGCCGACGCCGAACTGCCAGTTCGGGTCGAGGCCGCCGGCCCGGATGATGGTGTTGTTGGTGATGTTGGTGGTGCCGACCGGCGTGGAGGTGAAGCGCTGGCCGACGTGGATGCCGCCGCCCTGCGCGAGGCCGGTGTCCTGCACCAGGTTGCCGCTGACGGTGTTGTCGTGGCCGCCGTAGATCGCGATGCCGTTGGCGAGGATCTGGGTCTCGACGGTGTTGTTGGAGATGGTGTCGTTGGCGTCGGCGCCCAGTGCGGAGTCCGCCCAGGTCGCGATGCCGTCGTCACCGGTGTTGCGGATCTCGCTGTTGGTGACCGTCGAATTGGTCACGCCGCCGTGGAAGTTGATGCCGTCGGCGGTGGTGTCGCGGATGCGCATCCCGGTGAAGGTCAGCTTGTCCATCGGCCCGTCCATCCAGGCGCCGACCTTCATGTGGTCGATCCACACGCTGGAGACCGTGGAATTGCTGAGCGCGCCGCCGATGCCGTTGACCTGCGCGCTGTCGTCGCGCTCCTGCACATCGCCGAAGATCGCGAAGTTCTGCAGGTGCACGTTGCTGCTCGGCGAGGGCTGGTAGCCGCCGTAGAAGCCGGGCGCGGCACCGGTGACCGTCGAGTACCACATGCCGGCGCCGGCGACGGTGACGTTGTTGACGATGATGTGGCCGGGGATCTTGAAGGTGCCCGGCGGGATCCACACCGTGCCGCCGGAACCGGCCGCGCTGATCGCCGCGTTGAAGGCCGCGGTCGAGTCGCTGCCGCCGGTCGCGTCGGCGCCCTTGCTGGTGACCGACACCGAGCCGGAGGGCTGCGGGAGGGCCGCGCCGACCTGCTCGAAGTCGGCGAAGTCGATGGTGGTGACGGCGCTGCTGCCGCCGGTCTGGAGGGTGAAGGTGGTGCCGGCCGGATAGGTCTGCGGAAGCAGCCGGTGGACCTCGTCGTAGAAGTGGTGCGGGTTGCTGCCGGGCTGGTTGGTGAACGGGTAGCTGCCGTAGTACCAGCTGTAGGCGTTGGTCAGCGTGAAGTCGGGCTGCGCGGCGCCGTTGATGGCGAAGGACAGCGGGGCGGTGTAGACCGAGCCGCCGGAACCGTCGGGAATGCTGTAGCGGAAGTCGATCGAGTTGGTGGCCACCGGGGTGGTGAAGGTGACGTATTTGCCGCTGCCCGACAAGGTCACCGCCTTGCGGTACGACGCCTCGTCCCCGAGCTGGCCCGCGGCCCAACTCGGTCCGATCTGGCTGCCGTTGGTGGCGGAGTTCTCGGCCTGCACCTCGACGTAGGGCAGGCTCGCACCATTGCCGCCCGTGGCGGCGGCGTAAGCGGGGGCCGCGCTCAGGGCGAGGACGCCACCGGTGGTCAGCAGCGCGGTGCTGCCGACGACGGCGACGGCTCGTCTCAGGCCGGTGCCTCGGCCTCGGCCGTCCTGCGGATGTGGCCGTCTGCGGCCTCGGGAGAAGGGGGGTGTGCGGAACATCACGTGCTCCTTTCGACACAGAATGCCGGATCTGCACCGGTGGGGGTGGAGCGTCTAACGCAAGGGGCACCGTAATCTCGCGGACACGGGTCCGCAATATCCACGCTCACCATTGCTAAAAAGTAACTTTCTTGCGCAAGATTCTGCGTTCCGCAGTGGTGAGAAGAATTCAGCCGTAAAGGGTCAACGCTGGGGCTTCTGCTGACCTTTCATCACATTCCGCATCGCGTCGACCAGTGCGGACTCGAAACGTCCGACGTCCGAGGCGACCTGCCGGGGGCCGCCGTGCAGCGCGCCGAAGGTGTCCTCGGAGATGTAGTCGGTGGCGTAGCCGGTGAGCGTGAGGGTGAACACCGCGCCCCCGTGCAGGACTTTCAGCTCCTCGCTCTGCCTGCTCAGCGCCTGCGCGACCGCCTCGTCGCCGAGCCCCGCGACCCGGTGCGCGGACTCCACCGGCGTCAGATCCGTACCGTCGATCCGGAGCTGGTCGTCGAACTCCGGCCGCGGGTCGGTGCGTTTGTGCAGATCGATCGTCACGAAGATCTCGTAGCGGTCCATGCCGCCGCCGCTGTCGGGGGCGCCCACCGACAGGGTGCAGCGGATCTGGTCGAGCGCCGGGCCGAGCCGGGCCGCCGCCGGGGACACCGCTGCCGAGTCCGCCGCCCGCAGCGCCCGCGTCAGCGGCGCCAGCGTGCTGCCCCCGCACGGGCTGTCCCCCAGGACGTAACCGTGCAGGTCGGGCCGCCCGTTGTGGTGCGCGGACCACAGCCGCAGGCCGCCGGCCCACAGCGCGGACGCCAGCACCACCCCGCCGACCCCCCACACCCACGGGCGC
>NZ_JAJSYW010000162.1:0-16255 GCF_036815005.1 Streptomyces sp. IBSBF 2435
CACCCCTCCTGCCGCCCCCGCCACCGGCTCGGACGCCCCCGGCGAGCCCGGCAAGGACGCGGCCGACAAGCTCGGCGCCGCCGACGCCACCTTGCTGGCCACCGCCAAGGCCGACGGCGACAAGAACGTCACCTTCATGATCGCGGGCAAGCCCGGCAGCACCGCGGAGATCACCTCCCGGCTGCGTGCCCAGGGCGCCAGCGTCGGCCAGACGTACGACCAGCTCGGCTACGTACGCGCCACCGTGCCCACCGCGAAGGCCGACGCGGCGCTCGGCGCGGCGCAGAAGCTGCCCGCGGTGCTCGCCATCGACCTCAAGCAGGAGGTCAAGCTCGACGACCCGACGCCGGCCGCCGACACCAGCGCGACGGCGTCGCGCCACCCGGGCAAGCCGGCCGCCACCTACCCGGGGCCCGACAAGAACACCCCCGCCAAGAACCCCTACCAGCCGTCCTTCGAGACCGGCGCGGTGGACTTCGTCAAGGACCACCCCGCCTCCGACGGGCGCGGCGTGACCATCGGCATCCTCGACTCCGGCGTCGACATCGGCCACCCGGCGCTGCAGAAGACCACCACGGGCGAGCGGAAGATCGTCGACTGGGTCACCTCGACCGACCCGATCCTCGACGGCGACGCCACCTGGCGCGCCATGGTCACCACCGTGTCGGGGCCGTCCTTCACCGCGTCCGGCCGCGCCTGGACCGCGCCCGCGGGAAGCTACCGCTTCAGCACCTTCGCCGAAGCCGCCACCAAGGGCGGCGACATGCAGGGCGACCTCAACCGCGACGGCGACACCACCGACGTGTGGGGCGTGCTCTACGACCCGGCCGCCGGCACCGTGCGGGTGGACCTGAACAACAACGGCGACTTCACCGACGACGCCGCCATGAAGCCGTACAAGGACGCCTTCCAGATCGGCCACTTCGGCACCGACAACCCGGCCACGCCCATCGCCGAGTCGATCCCGTTCACCATCGAGGTCCGCAAGGACGTCCCGATGGACCCCTACGGCGGTGACTGGGTCGGCAAGAAGGCCGACTTCGTCAACATCGGTGTCGTGGAGGCCGAGCACGGCACCCACGTCGCGGGCCTCACCGCCGCCAACGGGCTCTTCGGCGGCAAGATGAACGGCGCCGCGCCCGGTGCGAAGATCGTCTCCTCCCGGGCCTGCACCTGGAGCGGCGGCTGCACCAACATCGCGCTGACCGAGGGCATGACCGACCTGGTCGTCAACCACCACGTCGACATCGTCAACATGTCCATCGGCGGCCTGGGCGCGCTCAACGACGGCGCCAGCGCCCGTGACCTGCTCTACCAGCAGCTGATCGACACCTACGGGGTGCAGCTGGTGATCTCCGCGGGCAACGACGGCCCCGGCGTCAACACCATCAGCGACCCGGGCCTGGCCGACCACGTCCTCAGCGTCGGCGCGTCCATCTCCCGTGAGACCTGGGCGGCGAACTACGGCTCGCAGACCACCGTGCCGTACTCGCTGCTGCCCTTCTCCGCCCGCGGCCCGCGCGAGGACGGCGGCCTCGCCCCCGTCATCACCGCGCCCGGCGCCGCCATCAGCTCCGTGCCCACCTGGGAGGCGGGCGGTCCCGTCGCCGAGGCCGGCTACGCGCTCCCGCCCGGCTACGCCATGCTCCAGGGCACCTCGATGGCCTCCCCGCAGGCCACCGGAGCCGCGGCCCTGCTGCTGTCCGCCGCCAAGGGGCAGCATCTGAAGGTCACCCCGGCGCAGCTGCGCACCGCGCTGATCAGCACCGCCAAGAACATCCCCGGCTTCCAGACCGTGGACCAGGGCGCGGGACTCGTCGCCGTGGCCCCCGCCTGGGACCTACTGCGGCGCGGCGGCACGGCCGACACGTACACCGTCAAGGCGCCGGTCGACACCGCCCTGTCGGGCTACTTGCAGACGCCCGGCTACGGCACCGGGATCTACGACCGCGAAGGCGGCCTGGCGACCGGTCAGCAGCGGACCTACAACGTGACCGTCACCCGCACCAGCGGCCCGGCCTACGCGCAGCTGCACACCCTGAGCTGGGCGCACAACGACGGAACCTTCTCCGTCGCCAGTCCGCTGGTGGTGCTGCCGCTGAACAAGCCGGTCACCGTGAAGGTCACCGCCAAGCCGCGCTCCGCGGGCGTGCACAGCGCGCTGCTGAACGTGGACGACCTGCTCACCCACGGCACCGACACGCAGATCTCCGCCGCGGTCGTGGCCTCCACACCGGTCGCGGGCCCGTCCTACACCCTCACCCGCTCCGGGACGATCCAGCGGGACAGCACCCGCTCGTACTTCCTCACCGTTCCGGCCGGCGCGACCACCCTCGAGGTCTCGATGGGCGGCCTCCTGGCGGGCAGCCAGACCCGCTTCATCACGATGCACCCCTACGGTGTGCCGCTGGACTCCACCCAGACCCCCGACTGCTACCCGAACTACAACAACCCGGCCAACACCTGCCGTCCCGACCTGCGCTCCTACTCCGACCCGCTGCCGGGCGTGTGGGAGATCGAGGTGGAGGCCCGGCGCACCTCGCCCCAGCTCGACAACCCCTACGTGCTGAACGTCTCGGTCCTGGGGGCCGCCTTCGACCCGGCCGTGCAGACCGTGCCCGAGGCCGAGGTCGGCACGCCGGCGCCGGTGAGCTGGACCGTCACCAACAACTACGCCCCCATCAGCGGGGGCTCGCTGCGGGGCGGGCCGCTCGGCTCGGCCCTCACCGCCACGCCGGCCATCGCCGAGGGCGAGGCGCAGACCACCGAGCTGACCCTGGGCGCCGGCGTCTCCCGGCTCGACGTCTCCATCGGCTCGCCCTCCGACCCGCAGGCCGACCTCGACCTGTACGTCTACCTCGACGGTGTGCTCATCGCGCAGTCCGCCGACGGTGACGCGGAGGAGGCGGTCAGCCTCACCGATCCCGCGGCGGGCACGTACACCTTCGAGGTGGACGGCTACTCGGTGCCGTCGGGCTCCACGACCTACTCCTACGAGGACGTCTACTATTCGGCCGGGCTCGGCCAGGTCGCGGTCGACACGTCCGCGGCCGTCAACCTTCCGCACGGTGGCTCCGCGGCGGTCAGCGCGTCCGTCGTCGCCGCGGCCGAGGCGCCCGCCGGGCGCCAGCTCTTCGGCCAGGTCCAGCTGCTCGACGCCCGCGGGACCGTGGCGGGCACGGGGAGTGTGATCATCACCAAGACGATTCCCTAGCGGGTCCCCCGGGGTACGGGCTTCGGCCCGTACCCCGGTCGTCCCGACGCCTGCCACGGCCACCAGCAGCGCCTCGCCGCGCAGCATCCTCGGCACCTGCCGTCGGGTGGTCCCGGTGAGCCTCAGCAGCGCGACCTCGCGGCGCCGGTCGAGCACCGACATGACCAGCGTACCGGCCGCGGCGACTTGGCCTTCGAGGCCCACCTCGGCCAGCAGCGCCTGCGCGCGGCGCCGGCCGGGGCGTTCGCCCGCCAACCGCAGAGGCAGCAGCTCGTTCTGCTGCACGGTCAGCGAGGGCAGCAGGTTGAAGGACTGGAAGACGAAGCCGATCCGGCTGCGGCGCAGCTTGGTCAGCCGGTTCTCGTTCCAGGCCGGTGATCGGTTCGCCGCCGAGCAGCACCTCGCCGCGGGTCGGCCGGTCCAGACCCGCCGCACATTGCAGAAAGGCGCTCTCCCCGGCCCGAGGGCCCCATCACGGCGGTGAAGCTGCCGCGGGGCAGGGCGGGGTCGAGGCCGCGCAGCGCGTGGACGGCCGCTTCGCCGCGGCCACAGGTGCGGGTCAGGGAGCGGAGCTCCACAGCGAACGTGCCTGTTGTAGCCATGTCCACGACGCTACGGAGCGCCGGCCGGGTGAACCATGGCGTCCACCGGCCTTCCGATGCCGGGGAGAACCCCACCCTCACCGGGTGCACCGGGTTGGCACCCCCCGGAGGGGGTAGGGCTCTGGGACCGACCGGAGGAAACCGGAAGAAAGACGGAGGCCTGATGGACCGGGCACGGCTGGCGGCGCTGCACGGCGTGGATGTGACGTACCGCCCGGCACCCGGGCAGGAGGTCAAGGTCTCGGAGGAGACGGTGGTGGCGGTGCTCGCCGCCCTGGGCGTGGACGCGTCCACCCCCTGCGCGGTGAAGGACGCGCTGGCCGCGTACGAGCTGCGCGCTTCCCACCGCCTGCTGGCGCCCTGCACGGTGCTGCGCGCAGGGCAGCCGCTGACCGGCCTGCCCGAGGGCGCCGAGGTCACCGTCGAGACCACGGCGGGCGAGCGCCTCCTCGGCGTGCCGGAGGAACCGGGGCGTTACGGCCTGCGGGCGGTCGCGCCGGACGGCAGGACCGCCAGGGGCGACCTGGTGGTGGCGCCCGCACGGCTGGCCGGGCCGCCCGGCCGGGCGTTCGGCTTCATGGCGCAGCTGTATTCGACGCTGTCCCGGCGTTCCTGGGGCATGGGCGACCTCGGCGACCTGGCGGATCTCGCGGCCTGGTCGGGGCGGGCGCTGGGCGCCGGCTTCATCCAGATCAACCCGCTGCACGCGGCGGTCCCCGGCCGCCCCACCGACCCGTCGCCGTACCGCCCCTCCTCGCGGCGCTTCCCCGACCCGGTCTATCTGCGGATCGAGGAGGTCCCCGAATACGCGTACCTGTCCAGGGACGCCCGCGAGCAGGCCGAGCGGCTGCTGGTCAAGGCCGCGGCCCTGCGGGACAACGTGCTGCTCAAGGGCATGCTCATCGACCGGGACGCGGTCTGGGAGCTGAAGGCGCAGGCGCTGGAGCTGCTGCGCGAGGTGCCGCTCAGCCCCGGCAGGCAGGCCGCCTACGCCGACTTCCTGGCCGCGCAGGGCCAGGCGCTCGACGATCACGCCACCTGGTCGACGCTGGCCGAACTGCACGGCCCCGACTGGCACAAGTGGCCCGCCGGGCTGCGCGACCCGCGCTCGCCGCAGGTGGCCAGGGTCCGCAGCGAGCACCTCGACCGGGTCGACTTCCACTGCTGGCTGAGCTGGCTGACGGACAGCCAGCTGGCCGTCGCGCAGCGGGCCGCCCGCGACGCCGGGATGCCGGTCGGCGTGGTGCACGACCTCGCCGTCGGCGTGCACCCGGCCGGCTCCGACGCCTGGTCGATGCAGGACGTGCTGGCCAGCGGCATGTCCACCGGGGCGCCGCCGGACGCCTTCAACGCCCGCGGCCAGGACTGGGGCCTGCCGCCCTGGCGCCCCGACGCACTCGCCGCCACCGGCTACGCCCCCTACCGCGACCTGATCGCCCGGATGCTGCGGCACGCGGGCGGGCTGCGGATCGACCATGTGATGGGCCTGTTCCGGCTGTGGTGGGTGCCCGAGGGCCGCCCGCCCACCGAGGGCACGTATGTGCGCTACGACGCGGAGGCGATGCTCGGGCTGCTGGCTCTGGAGGCGTACGAGGCCGGCGCCGTCGTCATCGGCGAGGACCTGGGCACGGTCGAGCCCGGGGTACGCCGGCAGCTCGCCGACCGCGGCATCCTCGGCACGTCCGTGCTGTGGTTCGAACGCGATTACGAGGGCGAGCACGCCGACCGCCGACCGCTGCCGCCGAGCGCCTGGCGCGAGGACTGCCTCGCCACCGCGACCACCCACGACCTGCCGAGCACTGCGGCCCGGCTCACCGGCGAGCACGTCGAACTGCGGCACCGGCTCGGCCTGCTCACCCGTCCCCTGGAGCAGGAGGAGGCCGAGGACGCCGCCGAGGTCGCCGAGTGGATCGCCCTGCTCGGCCGGCTCGGCCTGCTCCCCGGGGGCGCGGTCGACGAGGAGGCCGTGGTCAGGGCCGTCCACCGCTTCCTGGCCGCGACACCCGCCCGGATGGTCGGCGTCTGGCTCCCCGACGGCGTCGGGGACCGCCGCCCGCAGAATCTCCCGGGCACCTGGGACCAGTACCCGAACTGGCGGCTGCCCGTCGCCGGCCCGGACGGCACCCCGCTCACCCTCGAACAGCTCGCCGCGTCCCCGCGCCTGCACGCGCTCGCCGACGAGGTCCGCCGCGCCCTCCACCCGGACGGCGCGCCCTAAAGCACCCCCGGGCGCGCGACCGCCGGGGCCGGTCACTACATTGGCCACGTGGACAAGAAGCTCAACAAGAAGGTCATGCGCGCCGGCGTGGTCACTGCGGCCACCACCGTGATGCTGCTGCTGTCGTCCCCGGCGTTCGCGCTCACGCGCGATGACGGTGACGACCCGGGTTCCGGTCTGAGCGTCATCCAGACCCTGGGCCTCTTCGTCGCGATCCCGCTGGTGCTTTTCGGCGTCATCGCCGGTCTCGTCATGGTCACGGACAAGACCCGCAAGCAGCAGCAGGGCTGACACCCTTTATCTCCCGGGCACCGGCCGCGCAGCCGGTGCCCCCTTCGCGCCGGGCACGCTCCGCCACCCCTGCGCGGCTCTGCGCTGCCCCGAAAGGCCCCGCAATGTGCAGCGCTTCAGGGGCGCGAGGAACTGCGCGACCGGCCGCACCGCAGGTGCGAACACCGCCGCAGGAGGCACCCGCCCGGGGAGGCGCCCGGGCGAAGCCGTGTGTGCGACCACAGCGCCGGGGAAGCAGCGGCGCCATCGCAAGTGGCCCCCCGCAAACCCCTAAAGCGACGCCGCCAGCAGCCGCCGCAATAGCGCGGCCAGCGCCTCCGCCTCTCCCGGGTCCAGCGCGGCCAGCGCCGCCCGCTGGACGGCGAGTCCGGCGACCAGCGCCTCGTCGACGACGGTGATCCCCCGCTCGGTGAGCGTCACCCGCAGCCCGCGCCGGTCGTGCGGGTCGGGGGCGCGTACCAGGAGCCCGGCGCGCTCCAGCTTGTCGAGCCGCCCCGTCATCCCGCCGGTGGTGAGCATCAGCGTCGCGGACAGCTCACGCGGCGACAGGGTGTAGGGCTCCCCCGCCCTCCGCAATGTGCCGAGCACGTCGAACTCCCCCCGCCCGATGCCGTACCGCAGGTACTCCGCCTCCATCCGGTCCCCCACCGCCCGCGCGACACGGAATACCCGGCCGAAGACGGCCATGGCAAGGGTGTCCAGCTCCGGCCGCTGCGCGGCCCACTGCTCGGTGACGGCATCCACGGCGTCCGCTTCCATCCCCCCAGTATCGGCCGCGGACCGCTCAGTCGCAAGAAACTTGCTTGCCACTAAGTCGCTTACCGCTAAGCTAGTTACTGCTGACCTACTCGCGGGAGACCCGACATGCCGTTGTCACGAACGCGTACCGCCGCCGCGCCGCCGACCACCGGCCCCCTTCCGCCTGCCCGCCTGCCCGCCTGCCCGGCGAGAAGGCCATGCTCGGGGCGATGGCCGTGGACGCGGTCGGCTCCGGGATGTACATCCCGTTCAGCCTGGTCTTCTTCCACCACATCACCGGGCTGTCCTTCGCGGTGGTGGGCGCGGTCCTCACCGCCGTCGGGCTGGTCGGCATGGCGGCGCTGCCGCTCGCGGGCGCGGCGGTGGACCGCTACGGCGCCCGGCGGGTGCAGCTGGTCCTCTACGGGGTGCGCGGCACCGGCTTCGCGCCCTGCCCCCTCGCCTCGGCTCTGCCCGCCTTCGCCGCCGTCGCCCTCGGCACGGCCTTCGGCGACCGCGCCTTCCCCGCCGTGCAGCAGTCCTGGATCGGCGAGGTCGCGGCCGGCGCGGACCGGGACCGGCTGCAGGCCGCCGCCCGCGCGCTGCGCAATGCGGGGCTCGGCGCCGGGGCCCTGCTCGCCTCGCTGGTGGTCGCCCTCGCGGGCGACCGCGGTTTCGTCGCCGCGGCCTGTCTGAACGCGGCGAGCTTCGGCGTCGCATGGCTGCTGATGCGGCGGTGCCGGCACCCGCGCGCCCGGCCGCGCAGCCGGCGCCCGTACCGGGGAAGGCCGGCTACCGGGTGGTCTTCGCCGACCGCCCCTTCCTCGCCCAACCGGTGTCAACTTCCTCACCGCCCTGGGCTATTCGGCGCTCCCGGTGCTCTTCCCGCTCTTCATCGCGGGCTCGCTGCACGGCGCCCAGTCGCTGACCGGCGCCGCCTTCACCGTCAACACGGTGCTGTGCGCGGCGGGCGGGGTCCATGTCGCCCGGCTGACCCGCCGCCGCAGTGCCCGCCGCACCCGGGCGGCGGCGCTGGGCGCGGTGATCCGGCCTCGGGGAACACCGGTACAGCGGTTGGCGCTGAGAACGATCTCGTTCAGGGCGTGAGGGTGCTGACGCGGTTCTCGTACTCGTGGCGGGCCTTGCGCTGGGCCGGGACTGCGGGGAGGTCCTGGCTGCCGTCGAGCGGCTGGCAGTGGGCGAGGAGCCCCGGCATACGGCGGGGATGGCTCTGACGCGCAGGGTGTAGCCCTGGCCGCGCCGCACGGTCGTCCCCTGGTCGAGCGCGGCGCGCTCGGCGGGCTCCAGCTCGGTGGTGCGGAGGTAGTCGGCGACCCTGCCCCTGCGGACCCGCGTCCTGCCCGCCCTCGCCGGCAGCCGATAGGGCCGCGCCCTGCGCGGTGAGGAGAGCGGACGGGCTTCAAGAGGAGACCTCACGCAAGGGCGGCAGATTCCGACGGCCCGGGAAACCCCCTTGTGCAATGGTCAAGAAACGTTGACCATTGGGAGCATGCCTACCGACGATCTCCCCGAGACGTTTCACGTCACCACGGACGAGCAGCTGCGCGCCGTCTCCAACCTCACGCGCCACCGGATCATGGCCGTGCTCCGCTTCGAGCCCGCGACGATCACCCAGATCGCCGAACGGGTCGGCCTAGCGAAGGGAAGCTCCAGCTACCACGTGCGCCTCCTCGAACGGGCCGGCCTGGTGAAAGTGGTGCGCACGCGCAAGGTGCGCGGGGTCACCGAGCGGTACTACGCGATGGCCGCACGCTCGATCGCGCTGCCGGACCCGGGCGAGGGCGGACCCGACGTGCTGATGCGGCACGCGGTGGCGGACCTGGAGGCATCGCCCGTAGACGGCGAGCGGCACGTACGGATGGCACATCTGCGGCTCACCGAGGAGCAGTTCACGCAACTGGGGACGCGGTTGCAGGCGCTGGCGGACGAGTACCGGGAACTGTCCGACCCGTCGCTGCCGGACGCGGCGCTCGTTTTCGCCCTGTTCCACCCGGCACAGGGCAACCCGGCCGAAGCGGGCACCAAGTGACGGACGCCAAAGAGCTGCCGGCCGGGTTCGGACGGCTGTGGACCGCGCAGACGGTCTCCTCGCTCGGCGACGGCGTCACCCACGCCGCCCTGCCGCTGATCGCGCTGACACTGACGCGGGACCCCATGGCGCTCGCCGTCGTCACGGCCGCGGGGACACTGCCGTGGCTGCTGTTCGGGGTGCTCGGCGGCGCACTGGTGGACCGCTGGGACCGCCGGCACACGATGTGGGTCGCGGACGCGGCCCGTGCGGCACTCCTCGCGATACCCGCGGCGGCTGCCGTGCTCGACATGCTGAGCATTCCGCTGCTCGCGGCCGTCGCCTTCATGCTCGGCCTCGGCGGGCTCTTCTTCGACACCGCCGCCACGGCCTATCTTCCCGATCTCCTCCACCGCGACCCCGCGCTCCTGGAACGCGCCAACTCCCGCCTGCGCGGCGCCCAGACCGCCATGTCCGGATTCGCCGGGCCACCCGCGGGCAGCGCCCTGCTCGCGCTCGGACGATCGGTTCCCCTGCTCGCCGACGCAGTGTCGTTCGCGCTCTCCGCGCTGCTCGTACGGACCCTGTCCGCCACGCCCCGGCCCGCGGCAGAGGCCCGCGAGTCACTGCTGCAACAGGCACGGGCCGGGGCCTCGTACGTCTTCCGGGACCGGCTCCTCCTCGGCCTCGCCCTGCGCCCGGCGGTCGGGAACATCGCCTTCCTCGCCGTGGAGACCGTCCTCGCCCTCTTCGCACGCGAACGCCTCGGCGCCGGCACCTTCGGCTTCGGCCTGCTCCTCACGGCCGAGGCCACCGGCGGTCTCCTCGGAGCGGGCATCGCCTCCTTCCTCGGCCGGCGACTGGGCACCGGTGCCGCACTGACCTGCACGGCCGCAGCCGAAGGACTCGCCATCCTGGCACTGGCCGCCGCCCCGAACCCGTACCTGGCCGGGCTCGCGCTCGCCGTCTGCGGAGCCGGCATGGGCGCCACGATGGTGCTCGGACCCTCCCTGCGGCAGGCGATCGTCCCCGCCCACCTCATGGGCCGGGTCGCCTCCACCTCCCGCATGCTCGCCATGTGCGCCGCCCCCCTCGGCGCCTTCCTCGGCGGCTGGCTCGCCACCGCCTACGACGTACGCACCCCGCTCTACGCCGCCGCGGGACTGCTGCTCACCATGACCGCCATCACGGCAACCATGACCAGCAACCGCCGGGTCGAAGCGGCACTGCGCGCCGCCGCCCCGACCGCCGTTCCGGATCATCCAGAACCTGCGGAGCCCGCCCAGAAGAGCGCATCCGACGTGCTGTGACGCCTGCCACGAAACCGTCCCGGCGATCCAGCCTCCGATTAGTCCGGCTCTGAGGTCACGCCAGACGCCTTCCGCAGTGGTGAACGTCCACTGACGATTCTCGGGGTCTGGCCCAGCTTCGCAGGCACGAGAGCACCGGAACACGGATTGCCGACGTCGTACGGCGCTGGGCACCGCGTAGGCGTGTGCCAGGTCGAGCACCCGCCACACGGCCTCGTCCATCCGGG
The DNA here is from genome assembly GCF_036815005.1 of Streptomyces sp. IBSBF 2435. NCBI lineage: Bacteria > Bacillati > Actinomycetota > Actinomycetes > Kitasatosporales > Streptomycetaceae > Streptomyces > Streptomyces sp. IBSBF 2435. The sequence continues at coordinate 10,630 of NZ_JAJSYW010000162.1, forward strand.
GGCAAGGCCGACGAAGTCCGTCATCGTGTCTCAGCGGTCGACTGGCCGGCGGCATCCGCCGAACAGCGAGGGCGGGGCACGCCGGCAGCCAGCCCGAGGTCGAGACGCTTGTCCATGTCGAGGCGGAAGGCGCCGTACGGGTTGACGTTCGACCAGAACAGCGCGGTCAGCCCGCGCCAGTCCTCGTCACTGAGCCTCGATGCCCATGCAGGTTCGGTCAGGACCTGCTGCACCAGAAGGGTGTTGACGTGCACGAGCGCGGACTGGAGCAGGTGCAGGGCGAGCATCGAGGTCTCGGCGTGCTCCTTGTCCGGGCCGGTCAGGGCGCCGGCCTTGCCGCTCGCGACCGTACGGCCGCAGGCCGGCTGGGCGGCTGGGCGGCTGCTCGGACTGGTCACCCTCTACACGGCGGCCGAGACCGTGCACAATCCGGCGGCGTGCTCACTGGCCGTCGCGGCGGCGCCCGAGGCGCTGCGCGGCCGTTACATGGCCGCCTGCCAGCTGTCCTGGTCGCTGGCCTCGGTCCTGGCCCCGTCGCTCTTCACCGTGCTGGCCGCGGCCGACGCGCGGCTGCCCTGGCTGCTGCTGACCGGCACCGCGCTGAGCGCCGCGGGCCTGCCGCTCCGGCTGGAGCGCGTCCTGCCGCCGGAGGCCGTGAACCTCCCGGCGCAGCCCCGCACCTGGCACGGCGCCGCGCCCGCCTGCGCGCGACCCGCGCAGGTGCCCCGCACCGCCACGACCGCCTGAACGGCAGGGGCACCCGCCGGCCGGCTACGTGTGCGGGCGGTGGCCGCGCTCCTGGTGCGGGAAGGGCTGGTCCGCCCCCGGCAGCGTCGGCTTGGGCAGCGTCGCGACCTCCAGCTGCGCCTCGGCCAGCTGCGCCGCGGTGTCGTCGGGCAGCCGCGGGGGGCGCCGCCGCTCATCGTGGAAGCGGAAGGCCGAGGTGAGGTCGCCGAAGGTACGGCGGCGCCACTGGCTGATGTTGGGCTCCTCGACACCGGTGAAGCGTTCGAGCAACTGCAGCACCGAGGTGTGGTCGAAGGCCTCGCCCGCCACCCAGCCGCCCACGGTCCACGGCGACACAATGATCGCCGGAACCCGGAAGCCGCCGCCCATGGGCAGGCCCTGGACGAATTCGTCGGGGGTGCCCGCCTTCGGCGTCGGCGGCACGACGTGGTCGAACAGGCCGTCGTTCTCGTCGTAGTTGAGGATGAAGGCGGTCTTCGCCCACACCTTGGGGTTGGACGCGATGGCTTCGAGCTTGGAGGCCACGAAGTCCGCGCCTGCGGCCGGCAGGTAGGCGGGGTGCTCGGACTGGTAGCTGGTCGGCAGGATCCAGGAGACGGCCGGCAGCCGGTCGTTGCGCGCGTCGTCCTCGAAGGTGCCCTCGGGCTGGGCGGCCATGCCGCGCTCGTACAGCGGGTCGCCCGGCTTGGCGTCCTGGAACTGCTGGAACTGCGACAGCATGTTGGTGCCGTAGTTGTCGGTCTGCTGGTAGACCCGCCAGTCGACGCCCGCCGCCTGGAGCCGCTCGGCGTAGGTGGTCCAGGTGTACGGCGTCGGCGCGGCGTTGGAGATGACCGGGCCGCCCTTGGTGCCGCCGGGGTCGACCGTGCCGGTCATCCAGAACAGCCGGTTCGGCCAGGTGGGGCCCATCATCGAGCAGAAGTAGTTGTCGCAGATGGTGAAGGCCTCAGCGAGGGCGAACTGGAAGGGGATGTCCTCGCGGGTGTAATAGCCCATCACGTAAGGGCCGTTGACGCCGTCCGCCTTGCGGTGGGCGGGCAGCCACTGGTCCATCGCGCCGTTGTTCCAGGCCTGGTGCTGGACGGCGTAGGCGTGGCTGGTGGACGGGATCGCCTGGGCGCTGGTGCTCTTGGTGTCGAGGTGGAAGGGCAGCGTGTAGCCGTCGGGATTGACCGCGTCGGGCTGGTAGAAGACCGAGCGCCCGGTGGACAGCTTCTTGGCGTGCGGGTCGCTGAAGCCGCGCACGCCGGACAGCGTGCCGAAGTAGTGGTCGAACGACCGGTTCTCCTGCATCAGCATGACGACGTGTTCGATGTCGCGGAGCGAGCCGTGCCGCGGCGGTCCGGCGGCGACGGCTGCCTGCACGCTGGGGGGCAGCAGGCTCAGCGCGGCGGCGCCTCCCACGACCCCCGCCGCCGATCCGAGAACCCTGCGGCGCGTCAACTCGGCCATGCACATTCCTCCTTGAGCTGTCGGTACGGGCCCGTGTCATGGACCCCCCGAGACTCTTCCGAGGAACCGCTGTGTGCCGATGGGGGTGCCTGGTGAACATGTGGCCAACGTGCCGGAAGCGGTTGGCCACATTTTTACCGTATTTACCATCCCTATGCTGAACGCCACTCCGGACATCCCCACATAAAACTTCCGCCGCCGGACGGCGGTACGGGTCCCGGGCCGCGGCGCCCGGGACCCGCGGGCGGTCAGCCCGCCGCGGCGTCCGCCGCCTGGGCCCGCAGCGCGCGCTCGACGCCCGCGCGGGCCTCGATGACCAGCCGGCGCAGCGACGGCGCGGGGTCGGCGCTCGCCAGCCACGCGTCGGTGGCGTCCAGTGTGGCCTGGGAGACCTGGAGCGACGGGAAGAGGCCGACGACGATCTGCTGGCCCATCTCGTTGGTGCGGTCGGCCCACACCTGCTTGATCGCGGCGAAATACCGCTCGCTGTACGCCGCGAGCAGCTCGCGCTGGTCGGTCTGCACGAAGCCGCCGATGACGGCCTCCTGCGTGGCGTTCGGCAGCGTGTCGGCCTCGACGACCGACGCCCACACCTCGGCCTTGGCGGCCTCGGTCGGCCGGGCGGCCCTCGCGGCGGCGGCGTGCTGCTGGCCCGCCGACGTCGGGTCGAGGGCCAGTTCCGCCTCGATCGCCTTGTCGTCCGCGCGGCCGGTCGCGGCGAGCCGGCCGAGCAGCGCCCAGCGCAGCTCGGTGTCGACGGCCAGGCCCTCGTACTCCACCGTGCCGTCCAGCAGACCGGCGAGGATGTCCAGCTGCTCGGGGGTGCGGGCGGTCACGGCGAACGCCCTGGCCCACGCCAGCTGGTGGTCGCTGCCGGGGGCTGCCGCCGCCAGGTGCTCCTGCGCGGCGCCGGTCCAGCGGGCGAGCCCGGTCTCCCGCCACGCCGGGTCGGCGTACAGGTCGAGGGCCAGCTTCACCTGGCGGTGCAGCGACTGCACCACACCGATGTCGGTCTCCTTGGCGATGCCGTGCAGCACCAGCTCCAGATAGTCGCGGGCGGCCAGCTCGCCGTCCCGCGTCATGTCCCAGGCCGACGCCCAGATCAGCGCGCGGGGCAGCGACTCGGTGAAGTCGCCCACATGATCGCGGACCACGGCGAGCGATTCCTCGTCGAGCCGCACCTTGGCGTACGACAGGTCGTCGTCGTTGAGCAGCACCACATCGGGGCGGCGCTCGCCGGCGGGGAAGGGCACCTCGGTCAGCTCGCCCTCCACGTCCAGCTCGATCCGCCGGGTGCGCACCAGCACGCCGTCCCGCAGGTCGTAGGCGCCGACCGCGATCCGGTGCGGCCGCAGCACCGCCTCGCCCTTGGCCCCCGCGGGCAGCGCGGGCGCCTCCTGCCTGACCGCGAAGGAGGTCACCGCGCCGTCGGCGTCCACCGTGATCTCGGGCCGCAGCACATTGATGCCGGCGGTCTCCAGCCACGCCCTGGACCAGGCCTTGAGGTCGCGGCCCGAGGTCTCCTCCAGCGCGCCCAGCAGATCGGCCAGCCGGGTGTTCCCCCACGCGTGCTGCTTGAAGTACGCCTGCACACCGGCGAAGAACTCGTCCATCCCGACGTACGCGACCAGCTGCTTGAGCACCGAGGCGCCCTTGGCGTACGTGATCCCGTCGAAGTTGACGAGCACGTCCTCCAGGTCGTTGATCTCCGCCATGATCGGGTGCGTCGAGGGCAGCTGGTCCTGCCGGTAGGCCCAGGTCTTCATCGAGTTGGCGAACGTCGTCCACGAGTGCGGCCAGCGCGAGCCCTCGGCGTGCGCCTGGCAGGCGATCGAGGTGTACGTGGCGAACGACTCGTTCAGCCACAGGTCGTTCCACCACTCCATGGTGACCAGGTCGCCGAACCACATGTGCGCCAGCTCGTGCAGGATCGTCTCGGCGCGCGTCTCGTACGCCGCGTCGGTCACCTTCGACCGGAAGACGTACTGGTCCCTGATCGTCACCGCACCGGCGTTCTCCATCGCGCCCGCGTTGAACTCCGGCACGAAGAGCTGGTCGTACTTCGCGAACGGGTACGCGTAGTCGAACTTCTCCTGGAACCAGTCGAAGCCCATCCGGGTGACCTCGAAGATCGCCTCCGCGTCCAGGTGCTCGGCCAGCGAGGGCCGGCAGTAGACACCCAGCGGCACGCTGCGCCCGCCGCCCTCCCAGCTGCCGTGCACCGAGGTGTAGGGACCGGCGATCAGCGCGGTGATGTACGACGAGATACGCGGGGTCGGCTCGAACGTCCACACGCCGTCCGCCGAGGGCTCGGGCGTCGGCGAGTTCGACACCACGGTCCAGCCCTGCGGCGCCTTCACCGTGAAGGCGAACGTCCCCTTCAGATCCGGCTGCTCGAAACTCGCGAACACCCGCCGCGCGTCCGGCACCTCGAACTGCGTGTACAGATACGCCTGCTTGTCCACCGGGTCCACGAACCGGTGGAGGCCCTCACCGGTGTTGGTGTACGCGCAGTCCGCCACGACCAGCAGCTCATTGCGCCCGCCGCGCAGCGAGTCCAGGGCGATCCGCGAGTCCTTGAACACCTCGGCCGGGTCCAGCGCGACCCCGTTCAGCACCACCTCGTGCACCTCGGGCGCCACCAGGTCGATGAAGCTCGCCCCACCGTCCCCGGCGACGTCGAAACACACCGTGGTCCGCGACCGGAACGTGCCGCCCTCCTGGGCGCCGCTCAGGTCAAGCTCGATCCCATAGCCGTCCACAGTCAGCAGAGCGGCCCGCTGCTGCGCCTCCTCGCGCGTGAGGTTCGTACCAGGCACGGTGGCCCACTCCTTCTCGTCAGGTGAGACGACCATCCTCGCATGCCCCCTCCCGGAACCTCGGTGGTCGCCGGGTGAGCGCCCGCGGGCGACGGCGTGCCCGGCCGGTCGATCAGGCGCCTTCCGGGGAGGGTGCGGCGGGCGGGGCCCCCGGACGGCCCCCCACTTCTCCCGCCCACGGGTCTGCGGACGCCGATGGCGGCGGGGACGATCCTGGGGTGTCTGCGCAGGACTGCGCACGACTCCCGCAGGAACGTTCACACAGAGCCGAGGTGCGCGGTCCGACGAGATACCCCCGGAGCGGCACCGACCCCACCCACCACCGGCACCCGCACCCGGCAGAACACCTGCGCGGGTGGGCGACCCGAGATGGGCGCACCTCCATGCGAATCCCTCGGGGACGGGTGGGAAACACGAGACTCCCGTTGACACAGGGAGCCCAGGAGTGATGGGCTCGCCGTCCGGCGCCGCGCGCAAAGCCGCAGGGAGGACCCCCCGTGCTCCGCAAGACCTCGGCCGTCGCCCTCGCGGCCACCGTCATCGGAAGCTGGCTCAGCCAGACCCCCGCCTCCGCCCAGCAACCCCCCACGCCCACGGCCTTCGCGGAC
>NZ_JAJSYW010000163.1:0-16246 GCF_036815005.1 Streptomyces sp. IBSBF 2435
CGCGCCCCCCCCCTCTGGCACGCGCTGAGCGCGGCGGGGGGGGGGGCGCCGCCCCGCCCCCCCCCCCCGGGTGCGCAGGCAGCTTCGCCCGGATCAGCCGGCGGTCGGCCCGGGTGGGCCGTTGACCGGCGCGCGACAGGCGCGGACCGAGCCGTTGTCGCCGGATCGGACACCGAAGCGGGGTGGCCGCCGGCGGGACCGCACGCGCGGGGGCCGCACAAGCACGTGCCCCGCAGGGGCTGCCGGGGACTTGCCCGGCAGCCCGCGCGGGGAGGGGTCACGCGGCCGGCTGCTGGAAGTAGTGGCCCTTGTCGAGGTCCTCGATCAGGCCGGGGTGCGTCGGCTCCCATCCCAGCAGCTCGCGGGTGAGCGCGCTCGACACGGGGCTGTCGATGCCGAGGAAACCGGCCAGCCAGGTGAAGTGGTCGGCCGCGTCGTCCGGGGCCACGGAGGCGACCGGGACGTCGAGGTGGCGGCCGATCACCTCGGCGATGTCGCGGATCGGCACCCCCTGGTCGGCGACCCCGTGCAGGACCGAGCCCGCGGGGGCCTTCTCCAGCGCCAGCGCGAACAGCCGCGCGGCGTCGAACCTGTGTGCCGCGGGCCAGCGCTGCGACCCGTCGCCGATGTAGCCGGAAACGCCCTTGTCGCGGGCGATGGCGACCAGGGTCGCCATGAAGCCGTGGTCGCCGTCGCCGTGGATCGACGGGGCGAGGCGCACGACGGACGAGCGGACCCCGCGGGACGCGAGCGCGAGCGCCGCGTGCGCGGTGGCGTGCCGGACGCCGGGGCCGCTGCTGTCGACGGGCGTGTCCAGGCCGTCCTTCTCGGTCGCCAGGCGACCGGGTGCGAGCCCGAGCGTCCCCGACGCGATGACGAACGGCCGGTCGGAGCCGGCCAGCACCTCACCGAAGGTGTCGACGGCCAGCCGGTCCGCCTCCGCGGCGGCGCCGAAATTCCCCGTGAAGGCGAGGTCGTGCTTGAACGCGAGATGGATCACGCCGTCGGCGCCGGCCGCGGCGCGCCGCAGGACGTCGAGGTCGTCGAGGGTGCCGCGCTCCACCTCGGCCCCGGCCGCGGCGAGAGCGTCCGCCGAGTCGTTCGAGCGGGCGAGGCCGACGACCTGGTGGCCCGCGGCGATGAGGTCGGGTACGACGGCGGAGCCGATCCAGCCGGACGCGCCGGTGACGAAAACACGCATGGGAAGAACCTCCGGATATCGGGTGGGCCGGGCGGTCCGCGCCGCGATCCTGGCACGGAGACCGTCGATGTCAGCTGCTGTCATCAACCGTAGCACTCGATGTCAGCCGCTGCCATCGCGTAGAATCGTGGCCATGGGTCGATGGGAGCCGAACGCGCGGGGCCGCCTTGAGCAGGCCGCACTGGAGCTCTATGTGGAGCGCGGCTTCGGGCAGACCACGGTGACGGAGATCGCCAAACGGGCGGGCCTCACCGAGCGGACGTTCTTCCGGCACTTCGCCGACAAGCGCGAAGTGCTGTTCTCCGGCTCGGCCGTACTCCAGGAGTGCCTGGTCGACGCGGTGGCGGGCGCCCCGGAGACGGCAGCGCCGATCGTCGCGGTCGCCGCGGGCCTCGACGCGGTCGGCGACCTCTTCCGCGACCGCCGCCCGCACGCCGTCCAGCGCCAGGCCGTCATCGCCGCGAATTCCGAACTCCAGGAACGCGAGCTGATCAAGCTCGCCACGCTCGCCGCCGCGATGGCGGACGCCCTGCGCGGGCGCGGCGTCACCGAACCGGGCGCGAGCCTGGTCGCCGAGGCCGGCATCGCGGTCTTCAGGATCGCGTTCGAGCGCTGGATAGACGGCGCCGCAGGCGAGGACCTGACGGCGCTGATGCGGGATTCGCTCGCCGAACTCAGGGCCGTGACCTGCGGCGCCTGACCCCTGCCCGGACGGCGGCCACCCGCCTGCCGCCGCCCCGACAGCACCCCGTCCGACGCTACGGCCGTGACCGCCGCCGGACCGTGACCGAAGCCCCGACCGCCGCGACCCGAGGCCGCCGCCTCGGACGCCCGCCCCCGGACTGCGAACACCCGGCCGCCCCACCTCGACCGCGGCCCGTGCGGCCCCGAGGCCGCCGCCTCAGGCAGCTGACGGCCGCCGGACGGTTGAGCCCGGCCGGGGCCCGGGTACGACCCCACGTCCGCCGACTCCGGCGCCTGACCGCCGCCGACCGCGAAGGCCCGGCAGCGCCCCGCCCCAGGCCGGGACCGCCGCCCCGCGCACCCGGTCGGCGCCCGTCCGCCGACCCCCCGATCCTGGTCCGCGACCTGATGCACACGCAACAGTTACGACACCGTAACCGCGCCCTGCCATCATCCCCGCGCCCGTCGCACGGCAGCCGCCGCAGCCCGCTCGCCGACCAACTCCCGGCGCGAAGCCGCACGTCACGGCCCCGCGACGCCACCGCCCGCCCCGCCGCGGGCAGTACGGGACCCGCACCTCCGGGCGAGCCCGAAAGGCGGGCGCCGTGGCGGATGTTGCGACTGTGAGCGGCGTGGCCAGGGCCGAGAGAGAGCGCTCTCACAGATCTTGACACCCACGCCCCGAACGCCGCAGGGTACGTCTGCAAGAGAGCGCTCTCACGTCGCCCACAATCCGTAGGGCGCTGGCTTGAGGTTGCAGAAGGTGGTCATCGCTCATGTCTTCGTTCAGGGCCGCAGGCAGTGAACTCCCCTTCCAGGAAACGCCGATCGCCCCCGCCGACGGCGGGCTGAGCCGGCGTTCGTTCATCGCCACGGCCGCCCTGGCGTCCGCCGTACCGCTCGGTGCGTCCGCGGCGCCCGCGGCCGCCCGCGGCCAGGGCCGCCCACACGCCCCGGCGGAGCCGGACTTCGGGCCCAACGTCCGGGTCTTCGACCCCGCCACGCCGACCGCCGACATCCAGGCCGCGCTGGACGCCGCCGCCCAGCAGCAGGTGACCAGCGAGTTCGGCACCGGGCGCTTCGCGTTCCTGTTCAAGCCGGGCAGCTACGACGTCGACGCACAGCTCGGCTACTACACCTCGGTCGCAGGCCTCGGCCTGTCCCCCGACGACGTGACTGTCAACGGTGCCGTCCGCGTCGAGGGCCAGCCGCAGCCCGGCGGCGGCGACAGCGCTCTGACCAACTTCTGGCGCTCGGCGGAGAATCTGGCGGTCAATCCCACCGACGGCATCAACTGGTGGGCGGTGTCGCAGGCCGCGCCGCTGCGCCGGGTGCACATCCGCGGCCAGCTCTTCCTCTTCCCGCGCCAGGGCGGCTTCTCCAGCGGCGGCTTCATCGCCGACTCGGTGGTCGACGGCCAGGTCATCAACGCCTCGCAGCAGCAGTGGCTGACCCGTAACAGCTCGGTGGCCAGCTGGTCCAACGGCGTGTGGAACCAGGTCTTCGCGGGAGTGACCGGCGCGCCCGAGCAGTCCTTCCCCGACCCGCCGTACACCACGCTGCCGACCACCCCGGTCAGCCGCGAGAAGCCCTTTCTGTACGTCGACGCGACCGGCCGCTACCGGGTGTTCCTGCCCGCGCTGCGGCACGACACGGCGGGCGCGACATGGAGCACCGGCCACACGCCGGGCAGTTCGATCCCGATCGAGCAGTTCTTCATCGCCAAGCCGTCCGACTCGGTGCGCACCATCAACAAGGCGCTGGCGCAGGGCAAGCACCTGCTGCTGACCCCCGGCATCTACGAGCTGACCGGCACCATCAAGGTCAAGTGGGCCGGCACCGTCGTGCTCGGCCTCGGCTTCGCCACCCTCACACCGGTCGGCGGCGCGGTGGCGATGCGGGTGGACGATGTGCGCGGGGTGCGGATCGCGGGCCTGCTCTTCGACGCGGGCGAGGCCGAGTCGCGGTCGCTGCTGGAGATCGGCAGCGGACGCGGACGGCGCAGCGACCCGCAGGACCCGACGTCGGTGCAGGACGTCTTCTTCCGGGTCGGCGGCGCGGGCCCCGGCCGTACCGGCACCGCGCTGGTGGTCAACAGCGACAACGTCCTGCTGGACCACATCTGGGCCTGGCGCGCCGACCACGGCAGCGGGGTCGGCTGGACGGTGAACACCGCCGAGTCCGGCGTCGTGGTCAACGGGGACAACGTGCTGGCCACCGGCCTGTTCGTGGAGCACTTCCAGAAGTACAACGTGGTGTGGAACGGTGACCACGGCCGGACGATCATGTTCCAGAACGAACTGCCGTACGACCCGCCGAACCAGGCCGCCTACCGCCATCACGGCGTCAACGGCTATGCGGCGTACAAGGTCGCCGACTCGGTGCGCCATCACGAGGGCTGGGGCCTGGGCAGTTACTGCTTCTTCAACATCGATCCGACGATCCATGTGTCGCACAGCTTCGAGGTGCCGGTCAGGAAGGACGTGCGCTTCCACGATCTGCTGACGGTGTCGCTGAACGGCGCCGGCGTGATCGACCACGTGATCAACGACCACGGCGACGCGGCGCAGGGCACCGCGACGGTGCCGGTGGACGTGGTGAGCTACCCGGTCGGCTGACGGGCGGGCGGTTCACCCGCGGAGGGGGGGGGGGGGGGGGGGGGGCGGCCCCCCCCCTCCGGCATGTCCGTGTCAGCTCGGCACGCGGTGGCCGGCAGATTTTCGCCGACCGGCTTGAACTGTCGGGCGCGGCAGAGCAGACTGCCCTGGCAACGTTGTCAACACGACGTGGCAACGTTGTCAGACTCCGCTTGCCCCCCGTCCTTCGGGGCAGGCGGAGTCCCGTATCTGCGCGACGTCCACACCTCGTCAACATCATTCCCGAACGGAGCGGTGCCCATGCCGAAGAACCCGACGTCCCTCAGCAGACCCGGTTTCGCGGCGGCCCCGGCGCGTACGACCCGGGTCATGCCGTACGGCGGCGCGGCGGGCGGGTCGGGCCGGACGGAAGTGTCGGACGGGGCGGACGGGGACGGCTACCGGCGGGCGGTCGAGGACCGGCTTGACGCCTCGACGTCGGCCCAGGAGCTGTGCCGCAAGGCGCAGTTCGTCGACTACGAGAGCATGCGGGCGATGTTCGAGGCGTGGAACACCCGTGTGTGGCGCGGCGCCGGCACGCTGGCCTCGGCGATGCCGCACCCGGCGCTGCACACGGCAGTGTGGCCGGTCGGCCGGCACGGCCTTGACGCGAGCGGCGGCTACTACGGCGCCCGCAAGGGCAGCGAGGCGGTGCACGTCCAGGCGGACCCGGCGGACGGCACGGTGCTCGCGGCGAACCACACCGCTGCCGCGATCGGGGGCGCGACGGTCACCGCGCAGCTGTACAACCTCGGCGGGCGGCCGATCGGAGCGCGGTCGGAGCGGACGGTGGACCTCGCGGCCGGGCGGGTCACCGAAGCCCTCACGGTGCCGTTCGTCCGCTCGCTGCCGGCCACGCATCTGCTGCGGCTGCGGCTGACCGGGGCCGACGGGCGGCTGCTGTCGGCCAACGACTACGTGCGCTGCCGCACCCCTACGGACATGCGCTCGGTCAACGGCCTGCCGAACGTGCGGCTCGCGGTCGCCGCCCGCCCGGCGGCCCGCACCTCGGTCACCGCGACAGTGGCCAACACGGGTGCCTCGCCCGCCGCGATGGTGCGGCTGTCGCTGTCCGCCGCCCCCGGCGGACCGGACCTGCCCGCGCTCGCGGACGACAACTGCCTGTGGCTGCTGCCCGGTGAGTCCCGGGACGTCACCTTGTGGTGGCCGGCCGGGTCACGCGCCCAGGGAGCGCCGGCGGTGGTGGCGCGGGCGTACAACGCGCTGCCGGTGACGGGCCGTCCGACGGCCTGAGACGCGCGCGCCGGACGTGGGCCGCCGTCCGTGGGGGGCGGGTTGCCGTCTCGACCGGTACATTCCGGCTGCCTAGGATGGGAGTGCTCCCTATCACTCCCAATTCGCCTGTTTCCGGCCGACGACGCCGTGAAGGAACCGATGGACCACGGGGATTCACCGCCGGCGGACACGATCGACGTGACGGTGCCGAGCGTGGCCCGCATGTACGACTTCCTGATGGACGGGAAGGACAACTACCCTGCGGACCGGGCGGCCACCGAGGAGCTGCTCAAGCAGGTGCCGAGCACCAAGGTGCTCGCGCTGAACAACCGCGACTTCCTGCGCCGCGTGGTGCGCAGGCTCGCCGAGGACCACGGGATCAGGCAGTTCATCGACCACGGTTCCGGTTTGCCGACGCAGGACAACGTCCACGAGGTGGCCCAGCGGGTCGACCCCGGCTGCCGGGTGGTCTACATCGACAACGACCCGATCGTGCTGGCGCACGGCCGGGCGCTGCTGGAGCAGAACGAGAACACCGCCGTGATCCGGGCGGACATGCGCGACACCGAGCGGATCTGGTCGCACCCCGAGGTCAGGCGGCTGATCAACACCGACCAGCCGGTAGCGGTGCTCTTCGTGTCGGTGCTGCACTGCGTCCCGGACCGTGACGACCCGGCGGAGGTGGTGCGGCGGGCGGCGGCCAGGGTGCCGCCGGGCAGCTTCCTGGTGGTGTGCCAGCTGGTGAGCGAGGACGAGGGGATCCGGCGCGGCGTCACCGAGTTCATGGACCGCAGCACCGGCGGGAAGTGGGGCGAGGTCCGCCGCGAGCGGGACGTCGCGGCCTTCCTCGACGGCACCGAGATCCTGGAGCCCGGCCTGGTCGAGGTCTCCACCTGGCGCCCCGACTCCGATCTGGCGCCGAAGCAGCCGAGCAGGGAGTGGATCGAGTTCGGCGGCGTCGGCCGCATCGTCGGCCGGCCGGCCGGGGGCCGCCCGCACCGCGTCACCGGTAGCGGCTCAGGGCCTCTTCCAGGATCGCCCGGCTGGCGGCGGGAGTCGCCGCCAGCGCGCTGAGCTCGTCCAGCGCGGCACGGTAGCGGTCGACGTCGTCGAGGCGGTCGAGGTAGAGCGCGCTGGTCATGTGCTCCAGATAGACCACGTCGGGCAGGAAGCCCTGGGCGAACCGCAGGTAGGTCACCGCCGTGCCCGGGGTGGCGGCGGCGCTCGCGGCGTACGAGGCGACCTGGAGGCGGATGCCGGGCCGCCGCAGGACGTCGAGCAGGTGCAGCAACTGCTCGCGCATCACGGCCGCCCCGCCGACCGGACGGTACAGCACGCCCTCGTCGATGAGCGCCCACAGCACGGGCGCGCCGGGTTCCGTCATCCGGCGCTGGCGCTCCAGGCGCAGCTGCACCCGCCGGGCGTTCTCACCGGGCGGTGCCAGCCGGTGCCCGCTCTCCACGACCGCCCGCGCGTAGGCGTCGGTCTGCAACAGGCCGGGGACGAACTGGGTCTCGTAGGTACGCACCAGGTGCGCGTCACGCTCCAGGCCGATCAGCTGCTGGAGCCAGTCGGGGACGACCTCGCCGTACGACTGCCACCAGTCGGGGCCCGCGGCACACTGCACCAGGCGTGCGATCTCGGCGCGTTCCGCGACGCCGACGCCGTAGAACTGGAGCAGGTCCTCGACGTCGCGGGCCTTGAGGGAGACATGGGCGGTCTCCATCCGGCTGATTTTGGAGGCGTGGGCGCGGATGCGGCTGCCAGCGGCGGCCGGGCTGCAACCGCGGCTCTCGCGCAGCGCCCGCAGATAATTGCCGAGCACCCTGGACGTGGCTCGCGCGCCCATGTCGGGACGGCGTTCGAACAGCGGTAACGGCGATTCGGGCTGCGCTTGAGCGGACATGCGGGCTCCCGGTTCGGACTGGCCGCGCCGGTATTGCCGCGTGAAGCCCGCCGTTCGCCCTCCCGGACGTCAAGCCGCGGGCTTCACACCGTAAAGGAGTCGAAGTCGCCGTCCTTGGCGCCCTCGACAAATGCGGCCATCTCTGCCTGCGTGTATACCAGGGCGGGTCCCTCCGGATAGCGCGAATTACGGACGGCCACCCCGCCGCCCGGCAGCTGGGCGACCTCGACGCAGTTGCCGCTCTGGTTGCTGCGGGCGCTCTTGATCCATTCCGCCCCTGAAATGCTGCTGGCCTGAACTCCGTTGCTGACCTGCTGCTCCACCGGGCATCGCCTCTTCCTGGGTCCACCGGGGTCATCCGTCGGGCCGGCGCCGCAATCGCGGGGCCGACAGACGCCTACCCGGCAAATACCGCCGCAATTCCCGATGCAATTGCATTGGCGGCGTGCAACATCACGTGGCAATTGCACCGAGCGAGACAAATCCCCAAATCGGGATGAAAAGCAGGGCAATCAGGCACCGCGCCGCACCGCTCATCGCGCGCCGCCCGCCGTCCGGAAGGCCGCGGCGTACTCGCGCAGGAAGGCGGCCTCGGCGATGACCGCGCCGCGCAGCTCGGAGAAGAGCACCCGCTCGTTGGGCGCGTGCAGGTTGCACATGCTGTCCTGGGCGCCGAAGAGCAGCACCTCGGCCCGGGGTGCGGCCCTGGCGAGCCCGTTGACCAGCGGGATGGAACCGCCGCTCGCCGCGAACTGCGGCTCGGCGCCCCAGCCCTCGCGCAGCGCGGTACGGGCGGCGCGGTAGGCGGGCCCGTCGACGGACGCTTCGAAGCCGGGGCCCGCGTCGCTGGCCGTGACCGTCAACTCGACCCCGTACGGGCGGTGTTCGCGCAGATGCCGGACCAGGGCCTCGGTGGCCTGCCGCGGGTCCTGCCGCGGGTGCACCCGCAGATTGAGCTTGGCGCGGGCGTAGGGGACCACCGCGGAGGCGGCGCCGTCCACGGCCGGGGCGTCCAGGCCGATCACCGTGATCGCCGGGCCGCTCCACAGCCGCTCCCCCAGGCTGCCGGTGCCGGTCAGCGGCATCCCGTCGGCCACGGTGGCCAGTTCGCGGAATTCCTCCTCGGTGTACGACGCCCCGTCCCACGTATCCCGGCGCAGACCGGGCACCGCCACATCGCCGCGCTCGTCGTGCAGCCCGGCCAGTGCACGGACCAGGGCCAGCAGCGCGTCGGGGGCGGCGCCGCCGAAGGCGCCGCTGTGCCGGGCCTCGGCCAGGGTGCGTACCTCGACCACCACCTCGGCGACACCGCGCAGCCCGGTGGTGAGGGTCGGGGTGCCGGGCCGCAGATTGCCCATGTCGGCGATCACCATGGCGTCGCAGGCGAAGCGCCCGGGGTCGCTGAGCGGGTGGTCGTCGAAGGCGCTGCCGTATTCCTCCTGGCCCTCCAGCACGATCTTCAGGCCGGTGGGCGGCCGGCCGCCGTAGGCCCGCAGCACCCCCAGATGGGCGATCACGTTGGACTTGTCGTCGGCGATGCCGCGGGCCCGCAGCCCGCCTTCGACCGGGGTCGCCCGGAAGGGCGGCGAGAGCCACAGCGACTCGTCGCCGGGCGGCTGGACGTCGTAGTGGCCGTAGAGGAGCACGGTAGGCGCGCCGGGGTCCGGCGGCGGGATCTCCGCGTAGATGACCGGCGCCGTGTCGGGCAGGTCGAGGCGTTCGATGTGCTCGACGCCCGCCTCCCGCAGCAGCTCCACCAGCAGGTCGTGCGCCCTGACGACCTCGGAGTGCGGATAGCCGGGGAAGGCGATCGACGGGATCTCGGCGAGCCGCACGAGATCGGCGGTGAGGCCGTCCATCAGGCCGTCCACCGTGCTGCTGAGGTCCATCGCGCGCACTCCCCGGTCCCGCCGTCCGGCCGGGGACCCGGGCCCGGGTCCCCTCGCTGAGCACCCTGGCCAGTGCGCGGTGGCGCCGCAGCCGGGGTGGGCCGAACGGACGATATACGGAAGCGGGCCCGCGCGCCCGCCGCCCGGCCGGACCTCACCCCGCGCGGGCCGGACCTCAGCCGCCCCGGTCAGGCCGCGCGCACACCGGTCAAGCCCCGCGCGCGTCAGGCCCTGCGTCTCAGCCCTGCGCATCGGGCCTTCCGCATCGGGCCCCGCGTCTCAGGCCCTCTGCACCTCGATCAGCAGTGCGTGCCCCGGGTTCAGGGTCGGCATCGGCAGGCCGGCCCGCGCCAGCACCGGCCCGGGCAGCGGCACCCAGCCGTCCAGCGCCGCCGTGAACCAGGCGGGTCCCGCCGTCTGGTGCAGCGACGGCAGCCCGAGGTCGGTGCGGATCCGCACCCGGTAGGCGGCGTCCGGCGCGAGGCCCGGCAGCCGTACCCGCCCCGACTGGCCCTCCGGCGAGGTGGTCAGCCGCGCCCAGCAGAACAGCGCGGCCGAGGAGTCGCCGGCCACGACGCCGTGCAGCAGCACGGCGTCGCCCGGCAGGTCGGCGCGGACCTGCCGCCCGCCGTGCAGCAGCGGGCGCAGCTCGCGGTAGAGGGCGGTCCACGCGGTGATCCTGGCCAGCTCGTCGGGGTCGCACCGGGTCAGGTCCTGCTCGATCCCGGGGTGGCAGAACAGGCTGGTGGCCAGCCGGAAGGAGTCGGCGGTGACCCGGCCGGTGGTGTGGCTCCCAGCCGCGCCGACATGGGCGCCGACCAGCTCGGGCGGCAGCAGCTGCCCGGTCCAGCGCTGGATGCTCTGGCGTTCCACCGGGTCGTTGCAGTCCGAGGTCCACACCCGGTCGGTCCTGGCGAGCACGCCCAGGTCGATCCGGCCGCCGCCGGAGGCGCAGCTCTCGATCTCCAGCGCCGGGTGCCGGGTGCGCAGCGTGTCGAGCAGCCGGTAGAACGCCTCGACCTGGGCGTGCCCCGCGGGCCGGTCGCCGGGGCCGTGCACCGCCTCGTGCAGGTCCCGGTTGTGGTCCCACTTGAGGTAGGCGATGCCGTAGGCGCCGACCAGGGCGTCGAGCCGTTCCAGCAGATACGCCCAGGCGCCCGGGTGCGAGACGTCCAGCACGTACTGGTTGCGGGAGGTGGGGCCGCGCCCTCGGGCCGGGCCGAGTATCCAGTCGGGGTGCTCGCGGGCCAAGTCGGAGTCGGGGTTGACCATCTCGGGCTCGAACCACAGCCCGAAGTCCATGCCGAGCGCCCGGACGTGGTCGGCCAGCGGCGCGAGGCCGTCCGGCCACACCTGCGGGTCGACGTACCAGTCGCCGAGCCCGGCGTTGTCGGCACGGCGGCCGGTGAACCAGCCGTCGTCCAGCACGAAGCGCTCCACCCCGACCTCGGCGGCCCGCTCGGCGAGCCGGCGCAGCCGGTCCAGGTCGTGGTCGAAGTAGACGGCCTCCCAGCTGTTGAGCACCACGGGCCGCGGGGTGCGCGGATGGCCGGGCCGGTCGCGCAGCAGGGTGTGGAAGCGGTCGGCGAGACCGTCGAGACCGTCGGCCGACCAGCCGAAGTGGCACACCGGGGTGCGGTGGGTCGCGCCGGGGGCGAGGCGTATCTCGCCCGCCCGCAGCAGTTCGCCGCCGCCGAGGACCGCGGCGTGGACACCGGCGCCCTCGGGGAGCTGTTCGACCAGGTAGCGCTGGTCGCCGCTCCAGGCGACATGCACGCCCCACACCTCGCCGTGCCGGAAGCCGAAGCCGGGCGCCCCGACGGTCAGCAGGTACGGCGAGTCCAGGCCGGGCTTGCCGCGCCGCACCTCGCGGACGTAGGCGCCGTGGCCCAGCGGGCGGCGCTGCGGCTGGCGTTCCCGGCTCCACTTGCCGGTGAAGTCCAGCACCTCGGTGGCCCGGGCCGGCAGCGGCAGCAGGGTCGAGACACGGGCGAGGTCGTACGGTTCGGGGTCGGCGTCGGCCCGGCGGGTGAGGGACGCGGCGACGCCGAGCACTCCCGAGGGCTCCAGGCGGTAGGTGACGGTGATGTCGAGCCCGGCGGCGGCGTCGGTCAGCGCGATGCCGATCTCACCGCCGCCGCCGGGGAGTTCGCGGTGCGTACTGCCGGTGAGCACCGGGCCGGGGGCCGCGGCGCCGCCCGCGAGGTGGCCCTCGTGCGCGGGGGTGCCGGACCAGCCGTCGGCCTCGGTGGGCCAGACGGTGAAGCGGCGCGGCCGGTCGATGGAGTTGTTGAGGACCGCGGCCTCCGCGGTGAGGCTGAGCGCGGCGGCGTCGGCGTCCGACAGCGCGCCGAGGTCGGCGCCCCAGTGCAGGACCCGCGGCACGGGCTCGGTCAGCTCCACGACCAGGGCGGTGCCCGCCGCACGCAGGCAGGCGGTCCGTGCGGTGGCGTTCTGCATGGCGGGGTCCTTTCCTCGGCTCCGGCCGAATCTAGGCCGACTTTCCTTCCATCGTCAACATATTCGCGGGGTGATACCGCAGGCCGGGCGGCAGGCGGCCCGCCCAGACCCTGGAGCAGGTCCCTTTCCCGGTTTCTGCCGGAAAGGTAAGGTCGGCCGCATGACGCTCGCCGGCCGGCCGCCCGCCGCCGCCCTGGTCTTCAGGACGCTGCTGGTGCACGGCCCCCTCACCCGGGCGGAGCTGGGGCGGCGTACCGGCCTGTCGCCCGGCGCCGTCACCAAGGTCTCCGCTCCCCTGCTGGCCGACGGCTGGATCACCGAGCTGGGCCGCCCGCAGGGGGAACGGGCGAGCGGCCGGCCCGCGACACCGATGGCCGTACGGCCGGAGCGCGCCCGTTTCATCGGCGTCAAGGTGACGGCCGACGAGCTGATCGGCGTCCTCACCGACCTGACCGCCGCCCCGCTCGCCGCCCGGCGCGCCCCGCTGGCCTCGCGGGACGTCGGCACGGTGGTGGGGGCCGTCGCACGGCTGGTGACCGGGCTGCGGGAAGCGGGCGGGCCGGAGGCGGCGGGCGGCACCGGGTCGCCGGGCGGGGTGCACGGCATCGGCGTGACGCTGGCGGGCGACATCGACGCGCGGACCGGGACCGTGCAGTATTCGCCGTTCCTGGACTGGCGGCAGGTGCCGCTGGCCCGGCTGGTCGAGGCCGCCGCCGGCGCGCCCGCCGTGGTGGAGAACGACGTACGGGCGCTGACCGTGGCCGAGCAGTGGTTCGGCGCGGGCGCCGGCCTTTCGTCCTTCGCCCTGGTCACGGTCGGGGCCGGGATCGGCTGCGGTATCTCCGTCGACGGGCGCGTGCTGTCGGGGGCCTACGGCGTCTCCGGCGAGGCCGGGCATCTGCCGGTCGGCGGCGACCGGGTCTGCACCTGCGGCAACACCGGGTGCGTCGAGGCGGTCGCCGCCGCCCACGCGATCACCGAGCAGGCCAGGCAGGCCACCGGCGAGCCCGGCCTGACCATGGCGGCGGCCGTGCGCCGCGCGCACGCGGGCGACCCGGCCGTACGCGAGGTCTTCGCCCGCGCCGGGCGCGCGCTCGGCCTCGCGATGGCCTCGGTCGCCAACCTCGTCGGCCCGCAGCGCATCATCATCTCCGGCGAGGGAGCGGCCTCCTACGACCTGTTCGCCGACGCGGTGCGCGAGGCCTTTCGCGCCCAGGCCTTCGGGGCCGCCGCGGACTGCGACCTCGTGGTGCGGCCGCTGCCGTTCGAGGCGTGGGCGCGCGGCGGCGCGGCGGTGGCGGCCCAGCGGGTCTTCGCGCCCGCACCGTGAGTCCGGCGGAGCCCGCGCCGTGAGCCGTCCGGTGAGGCCCGCGCCGTGGGTCCGGTGACGTCCGCGCCGGAACTGCGGTGAGGGCTGTCCGCCGGGAGTTGTACGGTGCCCGGCATGACATCCGCAGCAGAGCGCGCCCC
The DNA here is from genome assembly GCF_036815005.1 of Streptomyces sp. IBSBF 2435. NCBI lineage: Bacteria > Bacillati > Actinomycetota > Actinomycetes > Kitasatosporales > Streptomycetaceae > Streptomyces > Streptomyces sp. IBSBF 2435. Next base: position 13,483 of record NZ_JAJSYW010000163.1, read on the forward strand.
GGGTCCTGTGACCGCCGACGACGTGGACCTGGCCGTACGCCTGTCGGTGGCCGCCCTGCGGGACGCGCCCGACGGCGGCTGGGACGCGCCCGCCGGCACCCTGAGCTGGACCTGCTGGCAGACCGCGGAGCACCTGGCCGACGACCTTTTCGCGTACGCGCTCCAGCTCGGGCCGCGCGCGCCCTCGCTGACCACCATCGTGCCGGCCTCCTGGCACCGGGTGACCCCGGACGGGCCGGCGAGCACGATCTTCGTGGACCGCGGGGAGGGCGGCGCGGGGCTGCTGCAGGCGCTGGAGGCCTGCGGGGCGCTGCTGACCTCGATGGTGCGCACCACCTCACCCGGCCTGCGGTCGCACCACGTCTTCGGGGCTGCGGACCCGGCAGGCTTCGGCGCGATGGGCGTGGTCGAGACGCTGGTCCACACGCACGACATCGCCAGCGGGCTCGGCATACCGTTCGAGCCGCCCGGCGATCTGTGCGCCAGGACGCTGCACCGGCTCTTCCCCGACGCGCCCGCCGACGCCGAGCCGTGGCCCGCGCTGCTGTGGTCGACCGGGCGGGCCGCGCTGCCGGGCCGCGAGCGGCGGACGAGCTGGCGCTGGTACGGGGAACCCCGCGGCTGAGTCCGCGGGCCGGGCGCCTTCAGGGCAGCGGCGCCGCGGCGTCCCGGGCCAGGAGGGGGGCGAGCAGGTCGCCGTGGTCGGCGAGGCGGGCGGCGAGGTCGGTGAGGGTGAAGGCCAGATCCTCCGGAGTGGCCGCGGATTCCACCTCCGACCAGGCGAGCGGCGTGGAGACCGCGGGCTCCGGACGGGCCCGTACGGTGTACGGCGTCGCCGTCGTCTTCTTCGCCGAGTTCTGCGACCAGTCGATGAAGACCCGCCCGGTCCTGTCGGCCTTGGTCATCCGCGAGACGACCCGGTCGGGGTGCGCGCGCTCCAGCTCCCGGGCGACGCCCCGGGCGTAGTCGGAGGCCTGCCGTGAGTCCGCGTCCCGCAGTGCGGCGTAGAGGTGCAGGCCCTTGGAGCCGCTGGTCTTGGCCCAGGTCTCGATGCCGTCGGCGCCGAGCCGTTCACGGAGCAGCAGGGCGACCCGGCAGCAGTCGACGACGCTGCGGCCGGGGCCGGGGTCGAGGTCGATGACCAGGCGGGGGGGGGGGGGGGGGGGGGGGGGGGGGGCCGCGGGGGGGGGGGGGGGGGGGGGGGGGGGGGGGGGGGGGGGGGGGGGGGGGGGGGCGCCCCCCCCCCCCCCCCCCCCCCCCCCCCCCCCCCCCCCCCCCCCCCCCCCCCCGCCACTGTGGGGTGTGGATCTCCACGCATGCGAGGTTCGCCGCCCACATCAGGGTCGCGAGGTCGTTGACCTGGACCTGCGGCATGAGTTCGCCGCTGCTCCTGAGCGTCTCGGCGGTCGTCACCCACTCGGGTGTACCGGCGGGCGGCCGTTTCTGGAAGAAGCGCTGGCCCTGCACGCCGTCGGGCGTTCTGACGAAGCTGACCGGGCGCCCGGCGCAGTGCGGGATCAGGACCTCGGCGACGCTCGCGTAGTAGTGCAGCAGCTCGCCCTTGGTGGTTCCGGTGTCCGGCCAGAGCACCCGATCGAGGTGGCTGAGCTTGATCTGGCGGCCCTCGACCTCGGTGATCGGCATACCATAAAGATCCCATAGCCTGACAAAAAGGACATGCTATGCGCAGTGTCTGGAGCGGGAATCTGGCCTTCGGACTGGTCTCGATCCCGGTGAAGCTCGGATCCGCGGTGTCCACCCACAAGATCAGCTTCCGGCAGATCCATCTGGCCGACCAGGGCCGGGTGCGCTACCAGAAGACCTGCGAGCTGGACGAGGAGGTGCTGACCTCGGCGGACATCGGCCGGGCCTTCGAGACCCCGGACGACCAGCTGGTCGAGGTCAGCGACGCCGACCTCCAGTCGCTGCCGCTGCCGACCGCCAAGACCATCGAGGTGAGCGGCTTCGTCGACGCCTCCTCCGTGGACGCGATGCAGCTGGACACGCCGTACTTCCTGGCGCCGTCCTCGCCGACCGCGAACAAGCCGTACGTCCTGATGCGCGACGCGCTGGCCCGCTCGGGCAAGGCCGCGGTGGGCAAGTTCGCGATGCGCAACTCCGAGCACCTGGCGCTGATCACCGCACGCGACGACATCCTGCTGCTGCAGACGCTGCGCTGGCCCGACGAGCTGAATCCGGCGACCGACGCCGCCCCGCGCGGCAAGGTCAACATCAGCGACAACGAGCTCCAGCTGGCCGACACGCTGATCGACGCGCTCGGCGAGGCCGACCTGTCGGCCTACCACGACGAGTACGCGGCGGCGGTCGAGGCGCTGGTGATGGCGAAGCTGGAAGGCGCGGCGCCGCCCGCGGCCGGCGGCGAGGGCGGCGGCGGCACGGTGGTGGACCTGATGGCGGCGCTCCAGGCCTCGGTGGACCAGGCCAAGGTCGGCCGAGGCGGCGAGGAGGGGCAGCACGCGACCGTCACCGAGCTGAGCCCGTCGTCCGGACGCGAGGGCGCCGGCGGGAAGCGGCCGGCCAGGAAGGCGGCGGAGAAGAAGCCGGCGGCCAAGAAGGGTGCCGCCAAGAAGACCGCGGCCAAGTCGGCCGCGAAGAAGACCGGAGCCGCGGCGAAGAAGTCGACGGACCACCGCAGGGCAAACTGAAAGCTTACTTTTATTTGACATCCGACAACTTTCTGGGAGTTACTGTCTTTATACAGTCGACTCCCAGGAGACCGTCATGTCCGTCCCCTCCCCTCCCC
>NZ_JAJSYW010000164.1:0-16202 GCF_036815005.1 Streptomyces sp. IBSBF 2435
GGGCGACACAGTGCGTGCGGGCGGCGGGACCGACTGCGGGGGCGGCGCAGTGCGCGGCGGCGCGGCAGGAGCCTGGCTCTGCGGGGCCGGCCGGGCCGGCGTCGCGGAAAGGTGCGGCGGAGTGGCGGCGCTCCGTGGCGGCACAGTACGCGGCGCGGCGGGCGGCGGGGCAACAGGCGGGAACTGGGCCGGCGGCGACGCAGTATGTGACGGCGTGGCAGGAGGCGGCGGCGTGCGCGGGGGCGGCGGCGTGGTCGGCCGGGGCGGTACTTCGCCCGAGGCGGCACCCCGCGGGGTCCGCGTACCGCCCGCGCCGGGCCCGGGCACCTTCGGGGGCGGCTCGGCCTGGCGGTCGGGGTCGTCCGGGCCGGGCAGCCGGGTCGCCGGGTTGGGCGGCGGCGGTACGGGCCGGTGGCGCGGCGGCGGCGGGGTCGTACGGTCCTGGCCCGGCGGCTCCTGCTGGGACGTGCGCGGGTGGAGGGTGGGGAACGGAGACGCCGGTGGTTCTCCGCTGTCCACTCCGGTGCTCACCCTGCGCCCCCTCGTGACCTGTGCCTGCGCGGCTTGCGCGTCACTCTACGGGGTTGCTGGGGCCTACGGTTCCCGCGGGCCGCGCGCTCCGGGCCTACCGCTGAGTAGGTCGGGTCTGGCAAGCTGCCGGACATGTCAGAGCGCACAGCCGACCGCACCCGGTACGACCGGGCAACCGCCCACCTCGACGCCCCGGTGGCCGCCGTGGACCTGGCGGCCTTCGACGCCAACGCCGCCGACCTCGCACGGCGGGCCGGAGGCAAGCCGATCCGGGTGGCGACCAAGTCGGTGCGCTGCCGCGCGCTGCTGGAACGGGCCCTGGACCACGACGGTTTCGCCGGCCTGATGTCCTTCACGCTCGCCGAGTCGCTGTGGCTGGCCAGGGCCGGCTTCACCGACGTACTGCTGGCCTACCCCTCGGCGGACCGCACCGGATACGCGGAATTGGCCGCCGACCCCAAGCTGGCCGCCGCGGTCACCGTGATGGTGGACGACGTGGCGCAGCTCGACCTGATAGATGCGGCCCGCGGCGCGGGCACCGAGACGGTCAGGGTCTGCCTCGAACTCGACACCAGCCTGCGCAAGCTGGCGGGCCGGCTGCGGATCGGGGCGCTGCGCTCGTCGCTGCACGACCCCGAGCAGCTGGCGGCCCTGGCCCGTACGATCACCGCGCGGCCGGGCTTCCGGCTGGTGGGCATCATGGCCTACGAGGGGCATGTCGCCGGGGTCGGCGACTCGGTGCCGGGCCGCCCGGTCCGGTCGCTCGCGATACGGCTGATGCAGTCCGCGGCCCGCAAGGAGCTGGCGGCGCGCCGGGCGGAGGCGGTACGGGCGGTGCGGGCGGTCGAGCCGGGGCTCGAGTTCGTGAACGGCGGCGGCACCGGCAGTGTGCAGCACACCGCGGCGGAGGCCTCGGTCACCGAGATCGCGGCGGGCTCCGGCCTCTATGTGCCGCGGCTGTTCGACAACTACACGTCCTTCAGGGGCCGCCCGGCCGCGCTCTTCGCGCAGCCGGTGGTGCGCCGCCCCGGCGTCGGTGTGGTCACGGTGCTGGGCGGCGGCTATCCGGCGTCCGGCGCGCCGGGTCCCGACCGGCTGCCGGTGCCGTATCTGCCCGAGGGGCTGCGCTACGACCCGCAGGAGGGGCCCGGCGAGGTGCAGACCCCGCTGCTGGGGTCGGCCGCCGACGATCTGCTGATCGGCGACAAGGTGTGGTTCCGGCACGCGAAGGCCGGGGAGATGTGCGAACGGTTCGCCGAACTGCAGCTGATCGACGGCGACGAGGTGACGGCGGTGGTGCCGACCTACCGCGGCGAGGGCAAGACCTTCCTGTGAGCCCGGGCGGGGCCCGGGCTCGGCAGGCCTGCCCTTCGCCGCGGCGAGGGGCGGCGGCTGGGCTCAGACGCCGGTGCCCCCGGAGGAGCCGCCGCTGCCCTGGCTGGTGTCGGACTTGATGCCCTGGGTGATCTGGTCGATCACGTCGGGGCCCGGCGCCTTGCCGCCGATGTCGAAGCCGAAGCGGACCAGCACCAGTTGCTTGGTGGTCGGCGACGGGAAGACGAGCGACTCGACGTAGCCGCTGGTGCCGGACGCGGTGACGACCTTCCAGCGCACCAGGTAGCCCTGCTGTCCGGCGACGGTGACCGCGCCGGCCTTCACCTGCTGGTGCGTGGTGGTCGCGCCGTAGGTGTCCTTGTTGTAGGAGTCGGAGGCGTTCTTCGCGATGTCCTGCTTGGCGGCGTCCTCCGCCGTCTTGGCGGTGGTGCCGGCTCCGACCGCGGGCACGGCCGACACTCCGCCGAGCGAGCAGGTCCCGCCCGCGGTGCCGGGGCAGGGGTAGGGGCCGATCGACAGGCCCGCGCCGGTGGAGCTGGAGGAACCGGTCCAGCCGTCGAGCACCGGCAGGCTGATCTGGTCGTAGGCGTCGATGGCGGACTTGCCGTCGCCGCGCGGCGACTGGTCGCCGCCGCCGCTGCCGCCACCGGCGCTGTCACCGCCGCCGCTGCCGCCGTCGGAGGGCTGCGGCGCCGGTCCCGGCACCCTGCCGCCGGTGCTGGTGGGCGTCGGGGTGTTCTTCGCGTCGCTCTTGTCGTCGTCCTTGCCCAGGACGAGCACGCCGGCGACTATCGCGCCGATCAGGACGAGCGAGGCGACCAGGGCGATCACCACCGTCCCGGTGCGCTTTCCGCCGCCGGGGGCGCCCGTACCGTCCACCGGATAGCCGGGGTAACCCTGGTATTCCGGGGCGCCCGGGTAACCCGGGTAGGCCTGCGGGGCGGCTGCCGGGACCGGTGCGGTCCTGGTGTACTCCGTCCACGCGGAACCGTCCCACCAGCGTTCCATCGCCGGGCCGTTGCCTGTGTGCCCGGGTTCTGGATACCAGCCGGGCGGGGTCGTCGTCGTCACGGCGGTCACCCTATGGCCCCAGCCTGAGAATCCCGTAAGCGGGCGGCTCTCCGCTGCCCGCGCGGAGCCGGCTCGCGGGTCAGGCCGAGCAGGTCGCGGGCCGGTCCTGCCGGGCGGTGTCCCGCGGGCCACACCGCGCGCAGCGCCCTGCGCAGGTCGAGTCCCGCCACCGGGACCTCGACCAGCCGGCGGGCGGACAGTTCGTCGGCGACGGCGAGTTCGCTGAGCACGGCGGGTCCGGCGCCGCCGACGGCCGCCGACTTCACGGCGGTGGTGGAGGCCAGCTCTAGCAGCGGTACGGCCGGGCCGCCGTGCGCGGCCAGGCGCGCGTCCAGCACCTGCCGGGTGCCCGAGCCCTGCTCGCGCAGCAGCAGCGGGGTGGCGGCCAGTTCCGCGGCGGGCAGCGGCCTGCGGCGGGCCGCCCACGGGTGTCCCGCGGCGACCACGACCAGCAGCCGGTCGTGCCCGATCACGGCCGCGTCGAGGGTCGCGGGCACGTCCAGGCCCTCGACGAAGCCGAGGTCGGCCTGCCCGGCGGCGACCTGCCGGGCGACGACCACGGAATTGCCCGCGGCGAGCGACACCGCCGTGCCGGGGTGCCGCCCGTGCAGGGCGGTCAGCCACCCGGGCAGCAGATATTCGGCGACGGTCATGCTGGCCGCGACCCGCAGCCGGGAGTCCCGCTGCCCGCGCAGCGCCCGCGCGCCCGCGTCGAAGTCCTCCGCGGCCTCCAGCACCCGCCGCGCCCACTCGGTGACCAGCGCCCCCGACTCCGTCAGCGCCGACCCGCCGGTCGAGCGCCGTACCAGCGCCACTCCGAGCTGCCGCTCCAGGCCGCGCAACCGGCCGCTGGCGGCGGGCTGGCTGATGCCCAGCTCCCGCGCCGCCCGGCCCAGACTCCCCAGCCGCGCGACGACGACCAGCAGCTCCATCGCGCCGAGGTCCGGCACCCGGCGCGCCACGGGCCCGCCGTCCGGACCGGTGCGGTCCGCCGGCGCGGCTCGGCCTGCGGGGTCGTCGGGTTCTTCGTGCTCCGTGCCGGTCATAAGTCCAGCCTATGACCTGATAGCCGGATGAGTGCTACCGGCGGGTCGCGCACCCGCCGATCGTGGAGGCCATGGTCACTGCTGTCCCCGCCCGCCCGGCCGTACGCACCGGGGCTCTCCGGCACGTCGGGCCGAATTGGTACGCCGCTGTCATGGGCACGGCGATCGTGGCGAACGCCGGGGCGGGACTGCCCGGGCGCCCGGAGTGGCTGCGGCAGGTGTCCACCGGCATGTGGGCGCTTTCGGCCGCGCTGCTGGGGCTGGTGCTCGCGGCGCGGGCGGCGCACTGGGCCCGGCACCGGGACGAGGCGGTGCGGCAGCTGCTCGACCCCGCGGTCGCGCCCTTCTACGGCTGCCTGCCGATGGCGCTGCTCTCGGTGGGCGCGGGCACCCTGGCGCTGGGGCCGCGGGTGATCGGCGAGCGGGCCGCGGTGACCGCGGACGCGGCATTGTGGGCGCTGGGGGCGGCGAGCGGGCTGCTGGTCGCGGTGGCGGTGCCGTATCTGATGGTGACGCGGCGCCGGATCGGCGCGGCGGACGCCTCACCGGTGTGGCTGCTGCCGGTGGTGGCGCCGATGGTCGCCGCCGCGCTCGGCCCCGCCCTGGTGCCGCGGCTGCCCGCCGGCGACGGGCGGGCCCGCGAGGCGCTGCTGCTCGGCTGCTGCGCGATGTTCGGCCTGAGCCTGCTGGCCACGCTCATGGTGCTGCCGCTGGTGTGGAGGCGGCTGCTGCGGTACGGGCCGCTGCCGGTGGCGCTGGCGCCCGCGCTGTTCCTGGTGCTCGGGCCGCTCGGCCAGTCCACGACGGCGGCCGGCGCGTTCGCCGACATGGCGCCGTACGCGGTGGCGCCGCAATACGCGACGGCGTTGCGCGGCTTCGCCGTGTTCTACGGCGTGCCGGTCATGGGCTTCGCCCTGCTGTGGCTGGCGCTGGCGGCGGCCATGGTGACGAGGGCGGCCCGCCGCGGACTGCGCTTCTCGATGGCCTGGTGGGCCTTCACCTTCCCTGTCGGCACCTGCGCGACCGGCGCCTCGGCTGTGGCCCGGCACACCGGGCTCGACGCCGCGTCCTGGCTGGCGGCGGCTCTTTACGCCGTCCTGGTCGCCGCCTGGGCCACCGCCGCCGCGGGCACCCTGCGCGGCGTCCTGACCGGCGAACTCCCCGCCCCCGCCGCTCAGCCCGGGGTCGCCGCGGCCAGTGCGCCGGACAGGACCGTGGGCGCCGTCACGAGCGACGGCCCGTACCAGGTCAGATGGCGCCCGCTCAGCAGCGCCGCGGGCAGCCCGGGGAAGGCCTCGGGGCCGTCGCCGGCGGTGAAGCGGTAGGGCTCGTCGGGGAGCACGACCAGGTCGGGGCGGGCGGCCAGCAGGTCCGGCAGCGCGATACGGGGGTAGCGCTCGGCGTGGCCGGCGTGGAGATTGGCCACACCGAGCCGGCCGAGCAGGTCGCCCGCGAAGGTGTCGCGGCCCAGCACCATCCACGGTCGGCGCCAGATCGGTACGACCGCGCGCAGCGGTTCCGGACGTGCCGGCAGGCCGCGCCAGGCGGCCTCGGCCGCGTCGAGCCAGCCGGGGCGGGCGAGGCCGCAGCCCCCGGTGAGCATCCGGTCCAGCTCGGTGAACGCCTGCGGCAGCGAGCGCACTTCGGTGACCAGCACGGCCAGGCCCGCGGCGCGCAGCGCGTCGAGGTCGGCGGGGCGGTTCTCCTCCTCGTTGGCGACCACCAGGTCGGGTGCCAGCGCGGCGACGGCCGCCACGTCCGGATTCTTGGTGCCGCCGATCCGGGCGGCGTCCAGGTCCGCCGGGTGCGTGCACCAGTCGGTGGCCCCGACCAGCAGCCCGGGCTCGGTCGCGGCCACCGCCTCGGTGAGCGACGGCACGAGCGACACGACACGGCGTACGGCGCGGCCGCGCCCCCGGTTCAGGTGAGCCATCAGCCCACCGTACGGCCCGCTGTCGGTGCCGCGTGCGATGCTGGCGCCGTGACCGACCAGAACCCCGGCGGCAAGCTGCTGCTGCTCGACACGGCGAGCCTGTACTTCCGCGCGTATTTCGGCGTGCCCGAATCGGTGAAGGCGCCCGACGGCACCCCGGTCAACGCGGTGCGCGGGCTGCTGGACTTCATCACCCGGCTGGTCACCGACCACTCCCCCACCGGCCTTGTCGCCTGCATGGACGCGGACTGGCGGCCGCAGTGGCGGGTGGACCTCATCCCGTCGTACAAATCGCACCGCGTCGCCGAGGAGACCGAGGGCACGGAAGAGGTGCCCGACACGCTCTCGCCCCAGGTGCCGGTCATCGAGGCGGTGCTCGACGCGATCGGCATCGCACGGCTCGGGGTGCCCGGTTACGAGGCCGACGACGTCATCGGCACGCTGGCGGCTGCCGCCGCGGGGCCGGTCGCGATCGTCACCGGCGACCGCGACCTCTTCCAGCTGGTGGACGACGCGCGCGGGGTGCGGGTCCTCTACCCGCGCAAGGGCGTCGGGGACTGCGACGTGATCGACGAGGCCGCCATCGAGGAGAGGTACGGCGTACGGGCCGGCCAGTACGCCGATTTCGCCGCGTTGCGCGGGGACCCGAGCGATGGCCTTCCCGGCGTGAAGGGCATCGGCGAGAAGACCGCCGCGCAGTTGGTGACGGAGTACGGCGACCTCGCCGGGGTAAGGGCGGCGGCCGGCGACCCCTTCTCGCGCCTGACGCCCGCGCGGCGGCGCAACATCGTCGCCGCAGCGGACTATCTCGACGTCGCCCCGGAGGTCGTCGCCGTCGCGAAGGACGTCCCCCTCCCGGCCTTCACCCCGGACCTCCCGCGCACCCCGTCGGCGCCCGACACCCTCGACGCACTCGCCACCCGCTGGGGTCTGGGCGGCTCCCTCTCCCGCCTGGTCGCTGCGCTGGCGTCCGGGCGGTAAGCCACCCGCCCCTCCACCGCGGAGGGCACGCGCGTGCCGCTGGATGCGCCCACTCAAGGCACGGACCCCTTCGACTCCCGTGCTGCTCACCCGCTATACGCCTCATGTATAGCGGGTCTGTAGAGTGACCAGCCGCGCCTCGCGGCGCACAGCGTTCACACAGTCAGGTGCCGACCCCGGAGGATCCGCAATGCCAGAAAAGTCCCGTAAAGTCCGGCGGACCGCACTGACCGCCGTCCTCGCGGCGGCCGCTCTGGCTCTCTCGCTGACCGGCTGCGCGACCTATGACGCGCAGTCGCCGAAGAGCGCGCGTGAGGCCGCCTACAAGGCGGCCGGGCACGAGGACGGCAAGGCGGGCGCCGGGAGCAGGGGGGCGGCGCTGCCGGCCGGGGCGGTGGACTGCCGCAAGGCCAAGTGCATAGCCCTGACCTTCGACGCCGGGCCGAGCGAGAACACCCCCGCGCTGCTCAAGGTGCTGGCGGAGAAGAAGGTACGGGTGACCTTCTTCCTGCTCGGCCACAACCACGTCGACAAATACCCCGGCCTGGTGCGGCAGATGGGGCAGAACGGCAACGTGCTCGGCAACCACACCTGGACCCACCACCGGCTGACCGACCTCAAGCCGGCGCAGATCCGTACCGAGCTGGAGCACGTGGACACCGAGGTGGAGCGCCTGACCGGCAAGCGGCCCACCCTGATGCGACCGCCGCAGGGGCGTACCGACAAGAAGGTCTCCAAGGTGTGCAAGGAGCTGGGCCTCGCGCAGGTGCTGTGGAGCGACACCGCGAGCGACTACGCCACCACCGACTCGGCGCTGATACACAAGCGGATACTGAAGGACGCGAGCCGGGACGGCATCATCCTGCTGCACGACCTGTACAAGGGGACGGTGCCGGCCGTCCCCGGCATCATCGACGCACTGCGGGCGCAGGGCTACACCTTCGTGACGGTGCCGGAGCTGCTCGCGCCCGCCGAGCCTGAGCCGGGCAAGGTCTACCGGCCCTGACGCAACCGCACGGGCGGTGCGCGACGCCTCGCCGGGCCGGGCCGGGGCATCACGGGTAAAATGGCGGCGAGTCCTCAGACAACCTGAGAGGTGAGCCGTCATGCCGATCGGTTCACTGCGGCCCGGCCCGCTGGTCGAACAGGCCACGGAGCGCTTGCGCGAGCAGATCCTCGGCGGGCAGTGGGCGGTGGGCGCGAGACTGCCGGGCGAGGCCGCGCTCGCGGCGTCCCTGGGCGTCGGGCGGTCGACCGTGCGCGAGGCGGTACGGGCGCTCTCCGAGGCGGGCCTCGTCAAGTCCCGGCAGGGCGCCGGGGTCTTCGTGGTCGCCACCGAGCCGCACGAGGACTTCGGGGCCAGGCTGCGGCGGGCGGCTGTAGCCGAGGTCTACGAGGTGCGGGCCGTGCTTGAGGTCCAGGCGGCTCGGCTCGCCGCGGAGCGGCGTACCGAGGAGGACGTCGCGGCGCTGTATTCGGCGCTTGCCGCGCGGCGGCTGGCGGCGGGGCTGGACGACGCGGCCTTCGTGGACGCGGACATCGCGTTGCACGCGGCAGTGGTGGCAGCGGCCGGCAATCCGGTGCTCACGGACCTCTTCGCCGAGTTCGCGCCGGTGCTGCGGGAAGCGCTGATCGAGCTGGTCGACCTCCTCGGCCTGCGGGCCGCTGGTCCGGGCACGGGGGAGGCGGGGCATGCGGCGCTGGTCTCGGCGATTGCCTCCGGCGGGGCGGGGGAAGCGGCCGACGCGGTGGGCGCCGAGCTTGCTGCGACGCTGGCGCGTCTTCGGCCTTAGGGCCCGCGGAGGGCGCTTCGGTCCCCGGGGTGCGGCTCGGCGGGGGCTGGTCGCGCGGTTCCCCGCGCCCCCGGGTGAGTGCCGCCCGCGGTGACCTGCGCCGTGCCGGTGCACTGTGGCTCGTCGCGTCCCGGAGTGCCTTGCGGGGAAGGCCGGAGGGGCCGGACCGGGGGCCCGGTCCCTCCGGGGTGGGGCTAGTCCTTCAGGAGGGTGAAGTCGGCAGTGGTCGTCGCCCCCTTCGTGATGCGGATCGTCGTCGTCGTCGGCTGGAAGCCGTCCTTCGCGATGATCAGCTGCAACGGGTTGTTGCGGACGTCAAGCCAGAGCGCGTACGTGCCGTCCTTGGCGGTCTTGAGGGTGTAGTGGGTCGCCCACGTGTTGATCTGCACGGTCGCACCGCTCAGCGGCGTACCGCCGGAGGACACCGTGCCGGTGATCTTGCCCCACGTGGCCGGCGGCTTGACGGTGAGCGAGACGGCCACCGGAGTCAGCGGGTACGGCGTGTCGGAGCTGAGCGCGAGCGCGGCGGTGTACGTGCCGGGCTGGCTGATCTCCGGCGCCGACGCGTCGAGCGTGACGGTGACGGTCGTGCTGGCACCGGGCTGCAGGGTGACCGTGTCGGTGCTCTCGGTCAGCCAGCTGACGTCGGCGGTGTCGGACTGGTCGTAGCCGGGCAGGACTTCCGCGGTCTTCGCGGGGACCTGGCCGGCGAGTCCGCCGACGGCGTAGAAGCCGGTGGCGCCGCCGCCGCGGTAGAGCGACGCGGTGGCGTTGGGCAGCGCCGTCCACGTGTTGTCGTCGGGCTGGTAGGCCCAGGTCTGGTTGGTGAGTGCGGCGCCCGCGTTGATCGCGCCGCCCTTGACCAGGAGCAGGCCGTTGGCGGAGGTGTAGGCGGCGCCCCACGCGTCGGTGGGCTGGTCGGCGATCGGCGACCAGGCGTCGGCAGCCGGGTCGTAGACGTAGCCGTGGGTGATGCTGCCCGCGTCGGTGGTGCCGCCGGCGCAGTAGAGCTTGCCGCTGATGGCGCCGCAGGACTCCCAGGCGACGTCCTCGGGGTAGGAGGCGGCGGTGGACCAGGTGTTGGCGGCCGGGTCGTACGCGGTCACGTCCGTGGTGCCGCAGGCGCTGGCGGTGCAGCCGCCGACCGAGTAGAGCTTGCCGTTCAGTACCGCACTGGCGCCACCGGCGTAGGGCTTGGGTGAACTGGCCCCGGTGCTCCAGGTGTTGGCGGCGATGTCGTAGATCTCCAGCTTGGCGTCGGGGTTGCCGTTGGCGCCCCATCCGCCGGCCGCGTAGATCTTGCCGTTGATGACGCCGCGCGTGGGCGCCTCGCGGGTGTCGGCGGCGGCGGCGAGCTTGGTCCAGGCGCCGCTGTCCGCGCTGTACGCGTACAGGTCGCTGGTGTCGTCCGCCCCGTTGTAGCCGAACACCGAGTAGACGGTGCCCTGGTAGGCGACGGCCGCGTTGTCGCCGATCGCGGTCGGCAGGTCGGGCACCGGCTGCCAGGCGTCGCCCGCGGCGCTCTCCGCCGGGGTGGCGGCCTTGGAGGTCGCGCCGGCCTTCTTGCCGTGCGCGGCCAGCGACAGCGGCGAGTAGTGGCCCTTGACGAGGTTGAGCGGCGCGCCGGCCTTCGCGACGACGACGCCGCCCGGGGTCTCGCCCAGGGTCAGGGTGGCGGGGGCGTTGCCGGTGTTCTTGACCGTCAGGTTCTGGGACGTGCTCTTGCCCCAGGCGACGGTCTTGTCGATCGCGGCCGGCGTGACCTTGAGCCGCCCGGCCTTGAGGGTGAGGTCACGCCTGACGGTGCCGTCCGGCGGGATGTTGGCGGTGGCGGAGGCCGCGGTGTAGTGGGAGGCCGCCGCGCTCACCGGGTGCTTGCCGGTGAGGTGCGAGAAGGTCCAGTAGAAGCCGTCGCCCAGGTTCGGGTCGTCGGGGGTGGCGCTGGTGGTGGTGTGGTCCTCGGGGTGGTCGGTGCTGGTGACCGTGGCCCCGTTGACACCGGTCCTGGTGTTGCCGTCGGTGACCGTGCCGACCACCAGGCCGCCGGGCACAGCGTCGTAACTGCGCTTGCCGACGAAGACGTTGTCCAGCTGCCACCAGTAGGCCCAGCTGCCGGTGTAGTGGAAGCGCAGCCGTACGTCGCTCTTGCCCGCGTAGTCCGACAGCGGGATCTCGACGTGCGCGGGACCCGCGACCGATGTGGTGGTCTTCTTCCACACGTTGGCCCAGGTGGTGCCGCCGTCGGACGAGACGTCCACGGTGGCGGTGGAGTTGGAGAATTCCTTGTAGTCGGTGTCGAAGCTCAGCAGCGCGCCGGTGTTGGCGCTGAGGTCGTAGGACGGCGACAGCAGCGAGCTGTCCTGGTCCAGGTCCTGGCCGGCGTCGTCGCTGTCGACGATGGCGAAGCCGCCGCTGCCGCCGGTGCGGTTGCCCCGGCTGCCGGGGTCGTCGAAGGTCCAGCCGCCGGTGGTGCCCTCGGCGTTGGTGACGCTCCAGCCGGCCGGCGGGGCGGTGGTGGAGGTGAAGGGCTCGGTGGCGCCGTCCAGGTGTACCGCGTAGCCGGGTGCCCGGGTCGATGAACTGTCCACCGGAATGGCGATGTTGAGTGTCTTGTCGGCCGCGGCGACCTGCACGGCCTTGCTGACCGTCTGGTATCCGGGGTAGTTGGCCGCGATGTGCAGGGTGTAGGAGGCGTTCTGCGGCAGCGTCAGGGTGTACGCGCCGGTGGCGGGGTCGGTGAAGACCGGGCCGCCGGGGACGCCGTCCGCGGTGATCGACGCGTACAGCGGCCAGCCGTGGCCCGAACCGTCGTTGACCCGGCCGGAGACGGTCCTGGTGGGCACCGCGTCGAGGGCGAAGGACTCCGTGACGGTGGCGCCGTCGGCGAGGTCGACCCCGGCCGCGCTGCCGGAGGCGTAGCCGTACGCGGCGGCGGTCAGGTCGTAGCTGCCGGGCGGGACGTCCAGGCTGTAGGTGCCGTCGGCGCCGGTGGTGGCGCTGTGGTCACCGGCCTTGACGGTGGCGCCGGCGATCGGGGCGCCGGTGGCGTGGTCGGTGACCTTGCCGGTGAAGACGCCGTGCGGGCCGCTGGTGAAGGCGGCCAGGCCGTTGGGCGTGCCCAGGCCGGTCGGACCGTCCCAGCCGGGTCCCGCGGTGCACAGGGCGGCGGGGGTGCACGAGCCGTTGTCGCCTTCGGTCACGTCGTTGAGCGCACCGGGCTTGGCGTACGGGTAGGCGTTCGGGTACGTCCCGGCGCCGGGGGTGCCGGCCGACGCGTACACGCCCGCGATCAGCGGCGACGAGGCGCTGGTGCCGCCGTAGACCGCCCAGCCGTCGTTGCCGTAGGTCTGGTAGACCGCGACGCCGGTGGCAGGGTCGGCGACCGCCGCGACGTCGGCCTCGGCCCGCTTGCCGCACGCGGTGTCGGTCTGGAAGGCGGGCTTGGGCTCGTAGAGGGAGCAGCCGGAGCCCGGGCCGCCGTAGGCGTTGTTCCACACCGACTCGCTCCAGCCGCGGGCGGTGCCCGCGTCCCGGGTGAGCGCGGTGCCGCCGACGGCGGTGACGTACGGCGAGACGGCAGGGTAGCTGACGCCGTAGTCGTCGTCGCCGGTCGACGCGACGACCGCGACGCCCGGGTGGTTGTAGTACGGGTCCATGCTGGTGGCTTCCGACGGGTCCTCACCGCTGCCGGGAGTGCTGTCGTAGCCCGTGCCGTACGAGTTGGAGACGTACTTCGCGCCCAGTGCGACCGCCTGGTCCACCGAGGCGCCCAGGTCGTCGAAGAAGGCCGAGTCCGCCTCGACCAGCAGGATGTGCGCGTTGGGCGCGGCCGCCGAGACCATGTCGAGGTCGAGCGAGATCTCGCCGGACCAGTCGGGGTCGGGGTCGGGCAGGTCGCTGCCGCCGCGCTGGCTGACCTTGCTGAAGCAGCCGTTGGCGGTGGTGCACTCGGGCAGCCCGTACTGCTGGCGGTAGACCGCCAGGTCCGCCTCCGCGGTCGGGTCGTCGTAGGCGTCCACGACGGCCACCGTCTGGCCGGCGCCGCCGTCGGCCGGCAGGGCGTAGGCGCTCTGCAGGTCTGCGGCGCCGAAGCCCGCGGGGGTGGTCGCGTGGGGCAGGACCCCGGCCCTGGCCGGGATGTCGGTCCTGCGCAGCGCGAAGCAGGAGAACTCCCCCGGCTTGGCGTCGGCACACTGGCGTACGACGTCCGGACGCCCCGACGGCGCTGCGGCGGCCGGGGCGGCGGTGGGCAGTTGCAGACCGACGACGGCGAGGGCGGCCGACGCGAGGGACGCCACCACACCGGCGGTGCGGCGGCTGCGTCTGGGAACGGGTATGCGCAAGGGGTTCTCCCTGGGGGCAGTGGGACCGCGCCACGGCAGCAGCCGCCACATTGGTCACGGTCGATCAGACCGCTGGCGTATACCTGTGCCACACATGCACCAAGGATTCGTCAAACCATTGACGAATACCTGACACCGCGAGTCCCGCTGGGCGGAGTCGCCTTCCCGTCAACCGGACGGTCGGTGTGCGTTTCCGCCCGGATGCCCGCCCGGAAGGTCGTCGAGCCAGCCGCGCCGGGCCGCGTGCCACACCAGCTGGATGCGGTTGTCCACGCCCGCCTCGCGCTGCATCGCGGCGACATGCCGCTGCACGGTGCGCACCGCCACGCCGAGCGAGCGGGCCATCGCCGCGTCGGTGCTGCCGCTCACCAGCATCGCCAGCACCCGCGAGCGCAGGGCGCTGCGCGGCTGCTGGGCGTCGGCGCGGCGCACCAGCGGGACGCTGCCCGCCCACACCGCGTCGAACAGGGCGGTCAGGGTGTCCAGCAGCGGGCTCGGCAGGACCACCAGCATCACCGGGTCGGCGTCGTCCTCCGCGGCCGGCGGCAGCAGGGCGACCTCGCGGTCGGCTATGCCCAGGCGGGCCGGCAGCCGCCCCGCCACCCGGGCCGACGTCAGCGGGTCGCCCGGCGGCCCGAAGGCGCCGGCCGCTTCCAGCCCGGCCCGCTCGAACACCACCCGCCGCCGTACACCGCCGGGCACCGGTTCCCGCGGCGCCACCGCGGCGCCCGGTACGAACGAGGCGATCTCCTTCCGGGCCGAGGCCCGGAAGTCCTCCACCCTGCGCCGGATCGCGGACCGGCCCGCGACCACCTGCACCGCCTCGTCCGCGCGGTGGCCCTGGTGGACCCGCTGGTACTCGACGTCGAGCCGGTCGAGTAATTCCGAGCCGAGCCGGAGCTGTTCCTGCGCTCGCGACAGCAGCGGCCGGAATCCGGTGTGCGGCGGTACGGGATACCACCGCCCGTCGCTTCCCCTGCGGGCCAGGCCCCGCGCCGCCAGCTCTCCGCAGGCCGCCTGGCCCCGGTCCGGCGGCACGCCCAGCTGGCGGGCCAACTCCGCGGCGGCGACGCCCCTGGTGGACACCAGCAGCGCATACGCCCGGTCCGCGTCCGGGCTCAACCCCAGGGCCTCAAACGGACGTTCGGTCATGCCAGGGGACTGTAGCGCCTCCCGACCTGGCGTGCCCCGGCGTCAGGCAAGCCGTCGCACGGCACCGGCCGCGGCCCCGCCGGAGCGCGAGCAGCCGACGCGGATCCCCCGCGCCCCGGGCGAGCGAGCCGGCCGGGGCGCGGTGGATCGTACGCGGTCAGGCGAGCCCGGCGAGTTCGCGGTCCACCGCGGCCTGGTGGGCGGCGGCGTCCTCGCGGGCGCGCTTCGGGCTCCAGCGGCCGGCCATCAGGAAGACGAACGGCAGGAAGAGCACCTGGCCGCCGACGCAGATCCACCACCACGTACGCCACTGCCCCGGCCCGTCGTGCGCGGCCTTCTGCACCTTCGTGCCGTACTTCTGGAGCACCGCCAGCTGCGGCTGGGCCTTCTGCACGGTGGCCAGGTCGGCCGGGCCGACATCCTGCACCGCCCGGGCGGTGACGTCGGCGGGCGCCTTGCCCGGGGGGTACTTGCCGAGTTCGGCGAAGATGCCGGGGTGGGCGCCGACGATCGCGAGGGCGGGCGCCGCCTGCGTCTGGGCGGCGGTGACCTGCGGCCCGTGGTCGACCAGCGGCGTCACCGCGGTGACCAGCACCGGGATGAAGGCCGTGGAGACGGCCACCACGATCCGTATCGTCCAGCCCCACACCGCCAGTCCGGTCGCCGTCGCGGCCGGGTTGTGCTTCTCCACCGTCTCGGTGAAGCCGGCCATCCACGGGCCGTAGGCCACCCCGCTGAAGACGCCGATGCCGACGAAGAGCCAGGCGAAGGTGTAGTAGTCGGTGCCCGGGTGGGTGGCCCGGGTGGCGAAGGCCGCGGTCGTCACGATCGAGCCGACCGCACCGACGATCATGAACGGCTTGCGCACCTTGAGCCGGTCGGACAGCAGCCCGACCGCCACCAGCGCGATGGCGTTGGCGGCCCAGTACCAGTTCGCGACCGCGTTGGCCCGCTGCTCGCTGTAGCCGTACGTGGTGGCGAAGTAGACGACGAAGTTGCCGACGGCCGCGAAGTACAGCAGCAGGAAGAGGGCGATGGCCAGCCCCGAGCCGGCGATGTCGAGGCGCAGCATCTGCCGCCACTCGCCGCGCCTGGCGGGCCGCGGGTCGATGCCCTTGGCGCGCGCCTCGACCAGGGCGCGGTCCCGCAGCGTGACCATGATCTGGTCGCGCAGCCGGGGCGACAGCTCGCGCAGCGCGACGACCGCCACCACGAAGACCGCCAGGCCCGCGATGCCGGAGTAGCGCACCTCGTCCTGCCAGCTGGAGGTGTCCAGGGTCTGGCTGGTGACGGTGGTGACGACCAGGCTGCCGACGACCGGGCCCATCGTCCAGGCGCCCATCGCGGTGGCCCGGCCGAGCTGTGGCGAGAAGTCCCTGATCAGAGCGGGGGTGGCGACGAGGACGATGCCCTCGACGACGCTGACCAGCGCGAACAGCACCAGGTACGCGGCCTTGCCGCCGGCGTTCGGCAGTCCGAGGAAGACCAGCAGCGAGGCGATCAGCAGCCCGTACACCACCATGTTGGCGCGGCCCCAGCGGTCGGCGAGCCCGGCCGCGAGGGAGGCGAAGGCGCCGACCGCGTTGCCGATCACCGAGACCCACACGAAGTAGCGGTAGGTCATGTCGAAGTGGGTGATGATCGATGTGGCGACCGCGTACTGGACGTAGAGCATGTAGTAGAGCACGACCGTGGTGACCACGACGATGGCCAGGTACGCCATCCGGCGTCCGGTAGGCGGGTACGCGGCCAGGTCGCGGCGGTAGAGCCGCTGGAGCACGGTGCGGGCGTCGCCGCCCGGAGCTTGCGGCCCGGGTCTGTTGGCGTCGAAGGACGTCGGGGTGGCGGACATGCGGCTCTCCTCCTGCAGATGCGGGACGACCGGGTGGAGTGACGGAGTGTGGCCAGAGGCTAGTACCGACCAGTCGGTATGCCTAGGGGTCTGCACGAGGTCGTTCACACGGCCGCCGGGGGGGGGGGGGGGGGGGGGGGGGGGGGGGGGGGGGGGGGGGGGGGG
>NZ_JAJSYW010000165.1:0-16178 GCF_036815005.1 Streptomyces sp. IBSBF 2435
CCCGCGCCCCCCACCGTCCGCCCGACGCCGAGGACCGCGCCCACAGCGCAGGTCCCGTCGGACGCTCCCGCCACTGCGACCCTGCCGAGCTCCGGCGCGCCGCCGACGGTGCCCACCCCCACCGCCACGGCCGCCGCCCCTGTCTCGCAGTCCGGTGAGCGCCGCCGGGCCTGAACAGGTGAACCGGTAAGCCGCGGCGACCTGGCCGCATGACGGGGCGACGGGGTCCGGACGCCCCCTCGGACACCGGGTGGCGGATGATGGGGGCTGACGGTGGGGCAGCGGATGTGAGGGGCGGCGCAGTGGCGGACAGCGGATCCATCCGGTCGGAGTCGGACCTTCGGCCGGCCGGTGGCGGGCCGGAGAGCGTGGCGGGCGTCGTCCGGCCCGGGGACGAGGCCGTGCCGGGCGCCGCGGCCGCGGGCGGGAGCACGCGTCCCCGGCGGTCGCTGCGCCGGCGGCTGGGCGGGACTGTGGTCCTCCTCGTCCTCGTGATGCTGTTCTTCCTGCCCTGGTGGACGCTGTTCGGCTCCGGCGCCGACTGGCCCTTCCCGGTCTTCCTGGCCGGCACGGTCGTCTTCGCCTGCTGGCTGGTCTCCTTCCCCTTCCTGATGGCCGCGGGCCACGGGCGGCGGCGGGCCGACCGGGCGGCCCGCTTCGCGGACAGCAGCCTCGGGGTGGTCTGGGTGCTGTTCACCTGGTCGGTGCTGGGCGGACTGGCCCACCTCGTACTGATCGGGCTCGACGCCGGCGGCGCCGACCGGGGCAGGGCCATCGCCGGGGCCGTCGCCGCGGTCTCCGCCGTACTGCTGGGCTGGGGACACTACGAGGCCATGCGTGTGCCCCGGGTGAAGCGGCTGGACGTCCATGTCCCGCGGCTCGGCGGCGGTCTGGACGGAACCCGCGTCGTCGTACTGGCCGACACCCATTACGGGCCGATCGACCGGGCCGGCTGGTCGGCGCGGGTCGCCGAGGCGGTCAACGCGCTGGACGCGGACGTCGTGGTCCACGCCGGCGACATCGCCGACGGCACCCCCGCCCAGCGCCGCGAGCAGTCCGCGCCGCTCGGGACGATCAGGTCGCGGCTGGCGAAGGTCTACGTCACGGGGAACCACGAGTATTTCGGCGAGGCCCAGGGCTGGCTGGACCGCATGGCGGAACTGGGCTGGGAACCGCTGCACAACCGCCACGTCGTGGTGGAGCGCGGCGGGGACCACCTCGTCCTGGCGGGCGTGGACGACGTGACCGCGGAGTCCTCGGGCCTGGCCGGGCACCGCGCGAACCTGCTCGGCGCGCTGGCGGGGGCGGACCAGGACCGGCCGGTCCTGCTCGTCGCCCACCAGCCCAAGTACGTCCGGCAGGCCGCTGCCGCCGGCATCGACCTCCAGGTCTCCGGGCACACCCACGGCGGCCAGATCTGGCCGTTCAACTTCCTGGTCCGGATCGACCAGCCGGTGGTGCACGGCCTGAGCCGGCACGGCGGGCGGACGCAGCTCTACACCAGCCGGGGCGCCGGCTTCTGGGGGCCGCCCTTCCGGGTCTTCGCGCCGAGCGAGATCACGCTGCTCACCCTGCGGTCGGGCGGCGGGTAGGCCGCGGCGGGGCGCGCCACCGGCGGACGACGGCCGGCCCGGCCCCGTATCCGGGACCGGGCCGTGGACGTGCCCGGACCAGCGGTTCAGCAGGCGCCGAGGTCCTGCCAGACGCCCCATTCACCGGTGGTTCCGGGCTCCTCGCCCTGCGTCCACCACTTCGCCTTCCAGTTGTGGCCCTTCCAGGAGACCGTGTTGGCGCCGGTGTAGACCTGGGAGGAGATCCAGGAGGCGGCGGTGCAGGTCGTGCCGCCGGACCCGCCGGTGGTGGTGCCGCCCGTGGTCGTCCCGCCGGTCGTGGTGCCGCCGGTGGTCGTACCCCCGGTGGTGGTCCCGCCGGTCGTGGAGCCGCCCGAGCCGCCCGCGTACTTCATGAACGTGTCGGTGAACGCCAGGCTGCTCTGGCTGATCTGGCTGCACGTGGACAGGGAGTTGGCGCCGCCGCCGCACGGCTGGTCGCGGTTGACCGACCAGAACGCGAGGCGCCCGACGCCGTGTTGCGCGGCGAAGTTCTCCACGGTCTGGGCGTCCGCCAGGGTGAAGGTGGAACCGTCGTCGTTCTTGCCGATCATCGGGGTGATCCCGAGGTTGGCGTAGGTGTAGCCGGAGTCGACGGACTGCATCTGCGACAAGGCGGCCTGGGCGGCGGAGACCGAGCCCTGGCCCATCTCGGTGCCGGTGCCCGCGTAGAAGTCCATGGTCATGACGTTGACCACGTCGATCCTGACGCCCGCGTTCTTGGCGGCCTTGAGGATGTTCACACCGTCGTTGGTCAGCCCGCTCGTCAGGACCGGCAGCGTCACCGAGAACTTCAGGCTGGAGTTGGACGCCTTGAGGTCCTTCATCGCCTGCACCTGCCGCGCGATGGCGGCGGTGTCCGCGATCGCGGCGCCTTCGATGTCGAAGTCCAGCTGGCTGACGCCGTAGTCGTTGACGAGGGCCTGGTAACCGGCGTCGATCGAACTCTGGTTGGAGCAGGTCCAGGCCAGCGGCAGCCCGCTCGCACCGCCGGACGAGATGATGAGGGAGGCGCCCTCGGACTTCGCCTTGGCGATCAGCGGGTCGGTGAAGGAGTCGGCGCCGATGGGGAGGGTGTCGCCCCAGATCTGGTTGCAGCCGGAGCCGAGCACGAAGGCCGCCGTGTAGGCCTTGAGCCCGTGTCCGGTGATGGCGGTGTCGAGCAGGCCTTCCTGGCTGTTCGACATGTCGACGTAGGGGGCGACGGAGTAGGCGCTGGTCGCCGCGGCATTGCCGGCGGGGGCAAGGGCGAAGACCGCACCGGCGGTCGCGAGCGTGAGCGCGGTGGCGGAGGCCGCCCATTTCGCAAGGTGCATGGAAGTCCCTCGGGCGTGAAGTGGCGGGGGGAAGCGTGCGTCTCGGGCCTGAGTTGGTACGTACCAAACAGCGCGCGAGCACACCACGTCAAGAGGACTAGACCAACTGAACTGTTTCCTCACCGGACACACACATCGAAGGACCCCGCTGCGACCAGCGGGGTCCTTCGGTCTGCGGGGGTACGGGCGCGGCCGGACGACGGCAGGCCGGCGGCGGCTTACGCGTGCTCCGGCCGCGCCCGGCGGCCCAGTTGGTGAAGCAGATGTACTTCCACGCCCCGTAGGTCGTGGAATTCACCGTGTCGCCGGAGGAGCCGTTGATGTAGGACGAGCGCACCCGGGCGCGGATGCCGGACTGGCCGGGGCGGCCCAGGTCGACGGCCGACTTCCCGCTCGTAGCGCGGAATTCAGTCCTCACATGTCGCAGTCGGGTTATACGCTGACCTCTTGGCCACGCGCCAGCGCCCGCTTCTTGCCGTGCGTCGTCTCATCGGACGGGACCGCGAGCTGAACGTGCTCGGAAGCGCCCTGCGAGCGGTTCAGGATGCCGTCGGGTCGGCGAAGCCCGGTCAGTGCATCCTCATACGCGGACGCAGGCGCGTCGGCAAGTCCAGTCTCGTCGAGGAGTTTCTCCGGCGTACCGGGGCGCCCAACCTGTTCTTCACCGCGCCGGGCGGCACGTCGCAGGACGAGCTGGCGGAGTTGCTCGACGCTGTCGCCAGATCCACCCTCCCGCAGCGCGAGCTGTTCTCCGAGGAGACCCCCGCGCAGCGGAATGCGGCCCTCAGGCTGCTCGCGGAGATCCTTCCGGACGACAGGCCGAGCGTGGTCGTCCTCGACGAGGTTCCCTACCTCATGGACCGCATCGACGCCTTCGGGGGCATGCTCCAGCAGGCCTGGACCGCCTGCTCAGCCGCAAGCCCGTTCTCCTCCTCCTGGTCGGATCGGACCTGTCGATGATGGAGGCGCGGGAGCGGTGAGGTGTCGTCGGGTGCCGGTGCCGGTGCCGGTGCCGGTGCCGACGGCAGGCGGCGCTGATCATTTGCCGCCGGTTCCTCGCGCTTCCCGGCTGGGGCTGATCCGCTCGCCGGAAGACCGGCACGCCATGTCCGCTCCGTACGGTTCGGCGGCCGGTCAGTGCGAGCGGGTGAGGACCGGGCCGGACCAGATGTCGATCACGATCTGGTGGTGGGCCGGGCGTGCCGCCGCCGTGCGGCCCGCGTAGTTGCGGTCGACCTGCGCCGCTTCCGTCGCGTTCGGCTTGGCGGAGGTGCACGCCGTGCCGGGGCCGTGGCCGGACATCAGCTCCGAGCACGGGCCGCTGTAGTGGTCGAGCAGCCCGAGGATGTGTCCGGTCTCGTGCGCCGCGATCCGGGTCTTGTCGTATCCCTCGGTGACCGCTTCCTGGCCCAGCTGCACCTGGCCCCTGCCGCCCGGGAAGATCGGCCCCAGCGTCGTCTGGGGCCAGCCGCTGGTCGCCTTGTAGACGTAGTCGGCCGAGCCCGGCGAACTCGCCGGCTGGAGGTGCACGTTGTGCAGGGCGCTGTTCCAGTTCTGCACGCCTTGCGTGATAGCGGCCGCCCACTGTCCCGCTTGACTGGCGTCGTAGGTCAGGGTGACCACCGCTGCGGTCGCCTTCGGCGCGGACTGCGCCGACGCGACACCGGATGTAGCGCCGAGCATGGCCGGGATCAGCGCCGCCACGGCGACTATTCGCTTGATCATGAGTCTCGTGCACCCCCTCAGCATCATTTGCACTGTGGGCCACAAGAGCACCATGCCGACGACAGGCTCCACAAGTATCCGGCTGCCAAAAGGCTGTGAATGAGGCTCACTCTTGGCGTGAACGGACATGCTGCGACGCCGGGTTGGCGATGCGTGTGCACGAGGACGGTGCGGGTCGCTCCCGGTCCGCGAGGACGGTGCTCGCAGCGCGCCGGATACGCCGGGGACGGCGCCCGCTCTCCTAGGCTCGGTTCGCCCCGCTTTCCCCTCCCGAGCCGCAGGAGACGACCGTATGGCTGATCGAGACGACGAACGGGCGCGCAGGGCCAGGGTGTTCGGTACGGTCGCGCAGGAGTACGCGCGGTTGCGGCCTGCGCCGTGCGCGGCGGCGGTCGACTGGCTCCTGCCCGACGGGTGCCGCCGCGTGCTCGACCTGGCGGCCGGAGCGGGCACCCTGACCACGCTGCTGGCCGAACGGGTTCCCGAGGTGACCGCGGTGGAGCCCGACGAGCGGATGCGGGCCGTCCTCGCGGCACGGTGCCCCGCCGCCACGGTCCTGGACGGCACCGCGGAGGCCCTGCCGCTGCCCGACGGCCGGCTCGACGCGGTGGTCGTCTCCTCCGCCTGGCACTGGTTCGACCCCGCGCGGGCCGTTCCCGAGATCGGACGCGTGCTGCGCCCCGGCGGCCGGCTGAGCGTGGTCTGGAACAGCCTGGACACCACGGTGCCCTGGGTGGCGGAGTGGTACGCCTTCCTCCGGCCCGGCCGGACCGGCGCCGCACGGGAGGAACCCGCGCACCGCCGTACCGCGCGCAGCGCGCAACTGCGAAGCGACCTGAGCGGCCCCGGCTCGCCGTTCGGCGGACCCGGGGAGAGCGCCTTCGCCTGCACCCGGCGCACCACACCGGCTGACGCCGCCGCGCTCCTCGGCATGTACAGCCGCGTCATCATGCTGCCCGCAGAGGAGCGACAGCAGTTGCTGGCCAGGGCCGAGGCGATGCTACGGGAGCGGCTGGGGGTCGCCGGCGACGCGGAAGTCGAGCTGCCGTTCCGCTCGTTGTGCTGGTACACCACACGCTCGGCCGCCGTCTAGAGCACGCGGTGGCGGGGGGCGTCACGGTGAGGCGTCCGGGAGGTAGAGCGCGGCGAGCCGCGGCAGCCGGCGGTGCATCTGTTCGGCGTCGTGGAAGTCGAAGTCGTCACCCATGTCCATCCCGGCGCCGATGTCCGTCGCGGCCGTCTCGCGAGGCAGGGCCTCCCGGTTGTACTGGTCCCAGGCCTCGTGGAAGTCGTCCTCGTCACCGGTGAGCCGCTCGTACGCCCCGGCGGCGGCGTAGTTCACCAACTCGTAGAACAGGACGTAGTCCTCGCCCGCCCGCGCCGCCGCGGCGACGAGGGGGTGCCCGGCGAGGCTGTCGGGGGCGGCGGCGACGCGCTCGTACCACCTGCGCCCTTCGGCGATGACGCCCGCGCGGAAGTCCGTGAAGCTGTCGTCCGAGCAGCCGCCGCCGATGAGGTAGGCCGCCGCCCAGACGTCCCAGCGGTACAGGGCGCCGTGCACTTCGTCGAAGCGCTCCTGGTATTCGAGCACTTCCCGCGTCGAGCGGGCCGCCAGCAGATCGACCAGCGCCTGGTCGAAGGCGCCGCCCTCCGTGCTGCTGCGCGAGCGCGCGGTCTCGATGAGATGCCAGAAGTCGTCTGTCTCCATGACCCGGCACTCTGCCATCCCGGTCCGACAGGCCCGAACACGGCCACTCGCCGCCCGCAGCCTGCATCCCGGGCCGTGCGGGCGGTCCGCAACGTCGCACGATCGGCACCGCAAAA
Source organism: Streptomyces sp. IBSBF 2435 (assembly GCF_036815005.1). NCBI lineage: Bacteria > Bacillati > Actinomycetota > Actinomycetes > Kitasatosporales > Streptomycetaceae > Streptomyces > Streptomyces sp. IBSBF 2435. Next base: position 6,476 of record NZ_JAJSYW010000165.1, read on the forward strand.
GGGACCGGGGCCGGAATCAGCGGGGATTCAGGCCCCATGTCTGGAGGGCGTAGGGGCGGCCTTTGTCCTCGCCCTTGATCAGGGGCACGTCGAGGGGGGTGAAGCCGGCCTTGGTGGCGACGGCCGCGCTGGCGGTGTTCTCGGGCTCCAGCTCCAGGATGACGTGGTCCGCGCCCAGCTGTTCGAAGGCGTACGCGGCCATCACGCGCACCGCCCGGGCCGCCAGTGCCTGGCCGCGGTGGGCCGGACCGACCGCGTAGCCGAGTTCCGTGCCCTCGGGGGCGCGTCGCAGCATCACCTCACCGAGGGGCGCGCGGCCGTCGACGGTGATGGCGAGCAGGATGGCCGTGCCCTCCGCCCGCAGTTGCCTGGCCCGGTCCAGGCGGGTGCGGGCGGCGGCCTCGTCGAAGGGGGAGACGATCGGTGTCCAGTGCGCGATGTCGGGGTGGTCGAACAGATCCGGCATCGCGGCGAGGTCGGCTTCCGTCCAGTCGCGCAGGACCAGGCCTTCCCCCGTCAGCTCCATCCGCTCGGGAAAGGGCGACGCGGTGCTGCTCATGGTGGGGACCTCCCTGGCCGGTGCGGAATAAGGCAGGGTAACGGGGGTTCCGGGGAGCACCGACGGCCCCCCCGTACGCGGCGGGAGGCGTCTTCAGCCGGCGACGGGGACCTCATGGGGCGTGGGGGAGCGGAGGCTGAAAGCGGTGATCGCGGCGGCCAGCGCGGCTGCCGCCAGGGGGACCAGGAAGCCGGCGCGGCAGACGTCCAGAGGGGACTGCGAGGCTGGGGCGGAGGCCGTGACGGCGGTCACCGCGGACAGGCCGAGGGCGGCGCCGAACCACATCGATCCCTTCGAGGAAGATCGCGCCGCACAGTACGAGCAGGATGCCCCGTTTGCGCGTGTTCGGCCCGCCCGAAGCGATCAAGGCACTCATGACGACAAACTCCTGCCGGAGCTAGGGGTGTTCGGTGCCGCCAGCCTTCGCCCTGTCCAGCGCCGGAACAACAGCGATCATCGCAACGTTCGGTAAGCCGGGCTTACCCATCCGCCCGCCGCCCGGAGACGTACGTGGACCACAGCGAGCTCGACTGCTTTCTCGTACTCGCCGAAGAACTGCACTTCGGCCGTACCGCCACCCGCCTGCACCTTTCCCGCGCCCGGGTCAGCCAGCTCATCCAGAAGCTGGAACGCCGCGTCGGGGCGCCGCTGTTCACGCGCACCAGCCGGCAGGTGGCGCTCACCGCCCTCGGCGGCCGACTGCGGGACGACCTCGCACCGCACCACCGCGGCATCAGGGACGCCCTGGCGCGGGCCACCGCGTCGGCGCGCGGCATCGACGGGGTCCTGCACATCGGCTTCTCCACCCCCCTGGCCGGCGAGATCGTGATGCGGACGACCGAGCGGCTGCGCGGAAGCCATCCCGAACTCGCCGTCTCCGTATGCGAGGTGCCGCTCGGGTACGGCGTGATGTGGCGGTCCGGCGCCGGCAGCCGGGCGATCGAGCTGTTCGGCCGCGTCGCCCGCGGGATCGCCCGGGACATGGCCCCGGGCGATCCCCGCAGGGCGTCCCCCGGCTGACCCGCCGTTCCGGGCGGGGCCGCCGACGGTCCTGGGCGCACGCCGGGCCCTCGGGCACGTACGCCGGCCGGTGACGGCGGCTTCGGCGGGGACCGGTCCGGCGGTCCCGCACCGCCGGGTGCATGGCGGGGATCACGTGTGTCGGCAGACAAATGGCGCGCGCGGCACGGGACTTGCGGGTTAGTGTTCGGCGGCCGGTCAGCGGGGCCGGCGGGTACGGGCGGCGTCCGCCGCCTCTTTGTTGCGGAGTGACATGACCATACGCAGGTCTCTCGCCACGGTCGCGGCGGCAGCACTCGCTGTCGCGGGCGCCCAACTCGGCATGGCGGCGGCGGCGCACGCCGTCAACCTGGCGAACATCAGCTTCGACGCCGCCTGGGGCAGCGGCCACCAGCCGCAGACGCTGCCGCAGAACTTCGACACCGGGCACTCCTTCCAGATCGACCGCAAGGGCAGCCCCAGCGCAGCGCTGCCCGTGAACGTCCTGCTGGTCTACACCGTGGGCGCCCCGAAACTGGACGGCACCGACGTGCCCGACCTCCCGGCCGGCTTCACCGCCGCGCTCGACCAGGGTTCGTGCACCCCGGCGGCGCAGGCCGCGACGGGCAGCGGCACGGCGGCGTTCCTGTGCGACATGGACGTCGCGGGCCAGGTGCCCTACGCGAGCTTCAACGAGCACATCGGCGCCGACACGCCCGACGGCTCGGTCATCGGCGTCACCGCGACCATCGTCCCGCACAAGGACAACACCCTCGCGAAGATCCAGAAGGCGCAGCGCGCCGGGAAGGTCTTCACGAGCACGACCGATCTCGCCGCCGTCGAGTCGCAGGCACGGGCCGAGCAGGACAGCGTGACGGTCCAGCCCGCCGACTTCACCGCGGGGCAGACGTCCACCCAGAGCATCGCGGTCCACGCGGTCGACAACGGCGTCGTCACGCTGCACACGGCGTCCGCCACTCCCGGGGTGGTGTGGACGGACCCGAGCTCCTCGGGGAACGACGGTGAGCAGAACATCTTCCTCCCGATCGGGCTGAACGCCACCGCGATCGCGGGCAACGGCGGCGCACTGTGCACCCTCGTGCCCGCCGAGTACCAGAACACGTACAACAACTACAGCTCCAGCGGACTCGACGTGGCGCAGTGCGAGGTGACCCCGCAGACCACCTCGATCACCCTCACCTTCGCCGCCTCCGCCACGCTGCCGCAGACGGCGGTCGAACTGTCCGCCGGATACCACGTGTTCGACAACGTCAGGGCTCCCTTCACCAGCTCCACCGGTGACTTCACCGTCCAGCCGGCCGTCTGACCGGTCCTGACACCATCCGTCCGCGGGGCACCGGGTCACCTCCCGGTGCCCCGCACCGGCCTGTGGTGACACCGGCCCGGGCGCCGAGGCCGAAAGGGCGCACCGTCTAGGATCGCCGGTCATGGACTGGCTGGAGCGGGCCGCGAAGCTGAGGCAGTGGAGCGGGAACGGTACGCGCGCCCCGCACAAGCCGCTGCTGCTCCTGTACGCGCTCGGCCGCTTCCAGGCGGACGCCGAGGGCGAGTTGCGGTACAGCGCGGTGGAGTCGGACCTCGCGCGGCTGCTGGCCGAGTACGGTCCGGCCAACAGGACGACGCCCGCGTACCCGTTCCACCACCTGGTCAGCGACGGGGTGTGGGAGGTGCGGACCGACCGCGGGACCGGCAGCCCCGGGACGGGGGTGCTCGCGCTGCGGGCGGATGGCGCGGCGGGCCGGCTCGTACCGGAGTTGAGAACCGCGCTGCGGCGCGAGCCGTCGCTGCTCGGGCGGATGGCGCGGGTGCTGCTCGACCTGCATTTTCCGCCGTCCCTGCACGGGGACTTGTGCGAGGCCGTCGGCCTGGAGCTGGAGCTGGCGGAGACCGGACCGCTGGTGGCCGCGCGGCGGCAGCGGCAGCGGGGCCGGCAGATGCGGGAGGCCGTGCTGATCGCGTACGAGTACCAGTGCGCCTTCTGCGGCTACGACGGGCGGATCGGCCTGGTGCCGGTCGGGCTGGAGGCCGCGCATGTGCGGTGGTGGGCGTTCGACGGGCCGGACGACGTCGACAACGGGCTGTGCCTGTGCGCGCTGCACCACAAGCTCTTCGACAAGGGCGTCCTCGGGATCGGCGACGGCCACCTGATCATGGTGTCGCAGGGCTTCACCGGGCGGAGCGCGGTCGCCCGCGAGCATGTGGTCGCACTCGCGGGGCGCCCGCTGCTCGGCCCGCAGCCCGGCGCGCCCCGGGTCGCGGCGGCCCACCGGTCCTGGCACACCGGGCAGGTCTTCCACGGCGACCCGCGCCCCGCCGCCACGGTGTGACCGCCGACTGCCGACCGCCGTTGCCCGCAACGCGCGCGGCGCTCTACGCGGCCGTGGTGAGCAGCGACAGGATGTGGTCGACCGCGGCCGGCGCCTCGCGGTGCAGGCCGGGCAGGTCCAGGCCCTCGTCGGCCAGGATCACCAGCAGCGCGTGGTCGCCGACCGCCAGCACGACGACGTAGCCGCCGTGCGCGCGGGTGACCACGTCGCGCAGGCCGCCGAGGCCGACCTCCGCCGCGGTGCGGCGGCCGAGGCCGAGGCTCGCGGCGGCGAGCGCGGCCACCGACTCGGGCTGCGCGGTCGCGGTGTCGGCCGCCACGAGCAGGCCGTCCGACGTGGCGATCACCGTCTCGTTGACGCCCATGACGCGTTCACGCAAAGACTTGAGCGAAGCGGTGAGCGCTTCGTGCGGGGCGGAAGTCGTCATGGTGCACTCTCCTCGGGGCGGCCGGTCTCTGTCCCGCTCTGGGCGGCAGACGGTTCTGCGACGGGTGTTTCGGTGGCGGGCGGTTCCGTGGCGGCAGCGGCGTCGCCGGGGCCTTCCCGCGGATCCGCCGCGCCGTCCGCGGGCACGGCGGACGAGGCGAGCAGGGCGGTACGGATCAGGTGCAGCCCGCTGAGCGCGTCCCGCTGGTCCGCGGCGCTTCCCGGCGGGCCCGGAGCAAGCCGCTGCGCCGGCAGGTTGGTGCCCGGGCGGCGCCGGGGCAGCGGGGAGTCGCCGGCGCCGGGCGGGGACGGCTGGTCGGCGGTCCGCGCCGTCAGCAGCGGACGCGACGCGAGCGGATCGGGGTCCCGTGCGACGAATCCGCGGGAGGACAGGCGGGCCAGGTCGAGCATCACCGGGTAGACCCCGCGTCCCAGCGCGAAGGCGAGATCGCGGGGCGTGCGGCGTCCGTTGGCGCCGAGCAGCAGCGTACGGCCGCGGGCGCCGAGCCGGTCCAGATCGGTACGGTTCGCGGGGCGGACCGGGACGCGGGCGAACTCGCCGACCGAGGGCAGCCGTTCGCGCAGCACCCGCAGGCGCGACGCGGTCTCCTCGGTGAGCCGCGCCGGCTCCTGGCCAGGCCAGGCGGCCAGTTCCGGCTCACGGCCGGGCTCGGTGCGCCACCCCGTGACCGGTTGCAGGGCCATCGCGAAGGCGCCGTCGAAGACCGCGGCGGTGCAGACGACGTACAGCTCAGCCGCCGTGATCAGCCCGCGGCCGGTCAGCTCCGCCGCCAGCTCGGCGCCTTCGGCGGTCGCCGTCAGCGCTGCCGCCCAGTCCTGCTCCTCGATCCGCTGCGATTTGAGCAGCAGCGATCGGGCGGAGGGGGCGGCGGGGGACTCGACGGCGCCGACCAGCCCGTCGCGCAGGAAGAGGGTGCCGCCGGGGCCGCCCTCGACCTCGATCGCTCCGGTGAAACGTTCCTCCCGCAGCCGGGAGAGCAGCGAGGGCACATTGCGCGGCTGCCGGCGCTCGGTATCGGCCGTCATGCGAACAGGCCCTCGGCGACCGCCCCGATGCGGCGGGAAGCCAGCGCCAGGTTGGTGTCCGACCGGTCGAGCACGGTCGAGAGCAGCACCGGATCGCCCTGCCGCGCCACGACGTGCACGACGTGGTAGGTCCGGCTGCCGGTCACCACCACGTTCTCCAACTCGCCCTCCGCGCCTGCTTCGTGCAGCCGGTCCTCGATGAGGCTCAGCAGATGCCAGACCTCATGTCCGGTTCCGGCCGCGGCGCAGTCCCCGGACTCGGCATACGTGAATCCGGTCACCGCGTCGACCAGTGCCGCTCCCGACACACCGGCAGCGGAAAGGACTTCGTCGAGCACCGACTCCAGCGCGTCCACCGACATCCCTTCACTTTCCAACACCTGGCAGAGTACTTTAACGCCGAACTCTTTCAACTGCGATCGCGTATGGTGATTCTTCACTCTCGCCGGTCCCGCACCCGTACGAACCGGGTCAGCGGTGGACCAGCCCCGAACCGAGGAAATTCCCGTGAACATTGAGTCGGCGCTCAAAGAAGCGATGTCCGTCGAAGGCGCGATCGGAGTGGCGCTCGTCGACTACGACAGCGGTATGGCGCTCGGTACCCTCGGCGGTGGCAGGGGCCTGGACCTGGAGGTGGCGGCGGCCGGCAACACCGAGGTCGTACGCGCCAAGGTCCGCACGCTGTCGATGCTCGCGATCGACGACGCGATCGAGGACATCCTCATCACCCTGGCCACGCAGTATCACCTGATCCGGCTGCTCAGCAGCAGTCGCGGCTCGCTCTTCCTGTACCTCGCGCTCGACCGGGGCCGGGCCAATCTGGCGCTCGCCCGGCATGTGCTCAAGCAGATAGAGGGCGACCTCCAGGTCTGACCCCGAGGCTGGGTGAGGCGGCGTGCCGAGCGGGGCGGACCGGGCGGCGGCCCGGCGGTTGCCGCGTCGAGCGCTGCTGGGCGCAGCGCAGAAGAGGGCCCAAGCGGCTCCAACACGGCCTGGCCGCGGCGAATATGCGGACGGACCTTGCCCGGGCGTTTTATTGCCCGTCCACTGATAACCCGCTATTTTCCCCGCTCGCCTCACGGAAAACACGCATCACGCTCGTCCCGCGGCCACCAGGGAATTTCCGGGCCTCGATACGGCACGCAGCGTGATAAAGCCATTGCCCTGTGCAATTTCCCTTTTCGCGGGCGGATGAAGCCGGGTCATGACCCTGAGTGCCGATCTCCTTACTCCCGTCGAAATCGGCCCGAACTCCGCCTGACCCGCGCGGAGTTCGGTGATACGCGACGACCGACCGCCCAGCCGGACGGGGCTTGGGAGCCGCCTTCCCCCCTCCGCCGTCCTCCGCCCGCGGCCCCTGTCACGCTGCGGCCGCACCACGGTTCGTGGTGCGGCCATCGGCTGGCGTGTCCCGCCGGGGGATCAGCCCTCGGTCACCTTCAGCGTCAACGGGCCGCCGGGGACGGGGAGTCCGCCGGGGGTGCCGTAGGAGGCGGACCGCCAGCCCGCGTCGGTGATGGTGAAGCCGATGGTGTAGGTGCCTGCCTCGATGCCGTAGGGCCAGTCGAGGTCGATCCGCAACGTGCCGTCCGGGGCCACTCCCGTACCGCCGCTCTCCTGGCCGATCACCGCGCCCGTGCTGTCGTACACGTAGCTCGCCAGCTGGTTGACGGGGGCGGTGCCCTCGGTGACGTGGGCGGTGACATAGATCTGCTGGTCGGTGAACTTGCTCAGCGCGACCGTCGTGATGTTCAGCTTCGCCGAGGACGCGGTCGGCGCGACGGTGTCCGGCACGCTCGTGACGGTCACCTTCGGGTCGGGAGCCGCGTAGTCGGTGCCGTAGAGCGCCAGGCCGCCGGCTCCGTCGTGGACGGCGATGCCGCTGAGCGAGCAACTGGCCGCCGACCCGTTGCGGGACTGGGGCAGTGTCGCGGGCACCGAGTAGACGCCGTTGCCGAGCGCGGTCGGGGTGGTCGACTTCTGGGTGCAGCCCTGAGCCCCGCCGAAGTACACCTCGATCGCGGAGACGCCGCCCTGGGCGCCGGCGACGTTCAGGGACACCTGGAAGGGGGCCGCCCCGCGCCAGGAGTTGAGGGACGCGGGCGTCGTCGTGAAGCCGGAGGCGGTCAGCCGGCTGTTGTCCGTGACGCTCACCGGCGCCAGGTCCAGGCCCGTGAAGTCCTTCGTCTGGCCGGCGTTGTTCGTCAGCGAGACCGACGTGACCGCGTACGTGCCCGCAGGGGCGCCGGCCGGGATGTCCACCAGGGCCAGGCAGGTGGCCTGGTGGATGTCGTGCTGGCAGGGCCAGGCGGTCTGGCCGCCGTCGTTCGTCATCTCGAACGACCCCTTGAGGGTCCTTCCGCCCGGCCCGGTCAGCTGGACGGTGCCCTTCCAGAACCCGGACTGCCAGTCCTGGACGTTGACCCAGTACTGGACGGCGCCGCCGTTCGCGTTGTACGCGTAGTCCGGCCGGCCGCCGAAGTTCGAGTAGATGGACAGGTCGTAGACCGGCGTCACGGTGGAGATCTGCTCGGTGGCGTCCAGGCCGGCGCCGAAGTGCTGGAGGTCGGAGCCGGAGACCAGCATGCGCGCCTGCGTGTCGCTCTCGAAGACGGAGACCGTGCTGACCACCCAGCGGGCGTGCGCGGCGCCGGCGTACTGCGGCACGCCGAAGTCGAACGACCAGGTGGAGCTGGACGCGTCGCCCGAGACGTGGGTGGCGCCGCCGTAGGTGTCCTGCTCGGAGGAGAAGGAGATCACGTAGCTCTGCCCGACGTAGGTGTCGGGCGCGTCGCCCTGCTGGCGGACGACGATCTCGCCGCCGGTCTGGGTGGCCGCGGGATCGGTGTCGGTGACGGTCCACCGCAGCGCCGAGGAGGCGTAGGAGCCGTCCGAGACGTCCACGGAGGTCTTGTCGAAGCCCAGCGAGGTCAGGGCCAGGTGGTCGCTGTCGCTGAAGTACCCGAGGACGTCGGCGACGACGTGGGTGCTGCCGAAGGCGTTGTGGAAATCGACCTTCCCGTCGGCCCCCACCGCCACGAGCACGAGGTTCGGGACGATCTGGTCCTTGACGAAGTTGATGGTGGAGGCGTTGGGCAGCGCCGCCCCGTGCGGGTAGACGGTCAGGTAGCTGCTGGTGGTCGGGTTGGTCACCGTGACGTTGAGGACCACCGCCGAGACGCCGGTGGAGGGGACGCCCGCCGTGTCCGTCACCTTCAGGCCGACGGTGCCGTTCGCGCCCACCGGGGCCTTGGCGCCGCCGGTGCCGGTGCCGTAGCGGGTGTCCAGGACGCGGGTCGGGGCGTCCGTCCGCTGGAGGACGCTGCCGGTCTGCGGCGACCCGGTCAGGTAGTAGCCGGCGAGGTCGGCGATGACGTGCGCGGAGCCGTACGTGTTGTGGAAGTCGACCTTCCCGTCGGCGCCTACCGCGACGGTCACCAGGTTCGAAACCGTCTGCCCCTTCACGTAGTTAAGGTTCGAGGCGTTCGGCAGCGTGCCGCCGTGCGGGTAGACGGTCAGGAAGCTGTTCGACGTCGGCGCGGTCACCGTCACATTGAGGACGACCGCGGAGACCCCCGCCGCGGGCACCGGCGCGACCCCGGCCACGCTCAGGCTCACCGTGCCGCCGGGACCCACCGGCGCCGTGCCCGGGGCCCCGGTGCCGTACCGGGTGTCCAGCAGCCGCTTCGGGGTCTGCGGAAGATACGTTCCGGCAGCCTTGTCCAGCGTGTAGTAGCCGGCGAGGTCGGCGATCACGTCGGTGCGGCCGAAGGCGTTGGAGAAGGCCACCTTGCCGTCGGTGCCGACCGGGACCGTCACGAGGTTCGGCACGGTCTGGCCGGCCGAGAAGTTCAGATTCGACGTCGCCGGGGCCTGCGAGGACCCCGGGTAGACCGCCAGATGGCTCGCCGACGCCGACCCGGTGGCCGTCACATTGAGCACGACCGCGGTCGGCACCACCGACGTGCTGCCCGTGACGCCGGAGACGTCCAGCAGCAGCGGTGCCTGACCGAGCCGGGCCGCCACCCCGTCCGTCCCGGTCCCGTAGCGCGTGTCCAGCAGCCGCTTCGGGGCGGTCGGCACGAAGGCGCCCGCCAGTTCCGGCTGGTCCGGCAGCGCGTTGTGCGCCTTGACCGCCGTCGTCGCGCCCGGCACGTGCGTCGGCCTCCCGGCCGGCGGCGTGTCCGCGGCGGCGCCCGCCGCTCCCGCGACCCCCGGCACCACCAGCGCGACCGCGGCCACCACGACCGGCGCCCAGTCCCGCAACCGCCGCCCTCGGGACGGCATCCTGCTCGGCATTCTTCCCCCCACCTCAACATCCCCC
>NZ_JAJSYW010000166.1:0-16065 GCF_036815005.1 Streptomyces sp. IBSBF 2435
GTCGAGGACGACGGGTGCGGGCTCGGTGCGCAGCGGCGGCGGCCCCCCGGCCAGCGCCCCGCCCCACCGCGGCGCCCGGTCGGCGTCACTGATCACCTCGGCCCCGCCCTGGTCGGGACCTCCCGTCATTTCCGGCTCCGATATCACGGCTGCTCCTCGCGATGGCGTCGGCGCCGCGCGTAAGCGGAAGCGGAACCGGCGGCGTACGACCGACCGTACGCCGAACTCCCGGCAGTCCGAACGGGTGCGGACGCGATCACATGCCGTCGCCGTGGTGGGCGGCCAGCACGGTCAGCAGCCGGACGAGCTCGTCGCGCTCGGCCGCGCCGAGCGGAGCGAGCAACTCGCCCTGGAGGGTCGCGATCAGGCCATCGAGCGTGTCGAGCCTGCGGCGGCCCTGAGCGGTGATCGTGATGACGTTGCGCCGCCGGTCCGCGCGGTCCGGGGCGCGCTCGACGTAGCCGCCGTCGGCGAGTTCGTTGAGCACCGTGACCATGTCGCTGCGGTAGATCCTGGCACGCCGGCTCAACTCCGCCTGGCTGGCCGGGCCGTGCTCCTGCAACGCGGCGAGCACCGCGTAATGCCACTTGCGGGCGCCGACCGCCGCCAGACCCTCGCCGACCAGCCGCTCGCTGTGCACGGCGGCCTGCGCGAGCAGCCGGCTCGGCAGGGTGCTCAGCCGGCCGGGAGTGGGGCGGGGGGCGTCGGTCATGGCGGGGAGTGTAGTCCGTTGCGTTAGTAACCCTAACGATGTACGTTCGTTAGTAGCCCTAACATTCGTGCCACTAACCTTTTCCGGAGGCCTCCGTGCCCGCGATCGACGTACTCGACTCGACGCTCCACTACGAGGAGACCGGCAGCGGCGCGCCCGTCGTCCTGCTGCACGGCAACCCCGGCACGTCCCGCGTGTGGCGCAATGTCGCCCCCGGGCTCGGCGCCGGCCGCATCCTCGCGCCCGACCTCATCGGCATGGGCCGCTCGGGCAAACCCGACATCCCGTACTCCTTCGCCGACCACGCCCGCTACCTCGACGCCTGGTTCGACGCGCTCGGCCTCGACCGGGTGGTCCTGGTCGGCCACGACTGGGGCGGGGCGCTGGCCTTCGACTGGGCCGCCCGGCATCCCGGCCGGGTCGCGGGCATCGCCTTCTTCGAGACCATCGTCAGGCCGCTGAGCGGCGACGACCTCACCCCCCAGGCCCGCGAGCGCACCCGGCTGATGCGCACCCCCGGCCGCGGCGAGGAGATGATCGCCGGCGACAACCCGCTGGTGCGGACCGCCTACACCGGCGGCGTCCGCACCCCGCTGCCCGAGGCCGAACTCGCCGCGTACCTCGCCCCCTACCCCACGGTGGAGAGCCGCCGCCCGCTGCTGGCCTGGGCCCGCCAGATGCCGGTCGACGGCGAGCCCGCCGAGGTCGTCGCCCGCGTCGAGTCCTACGGGACCTGGCTGGCCACCTCCCCCGACGTCCCCAAACTCCTCCTCACCTTCACCGACTCCCCCACCCTCCTGATGGCCGCCCCCGTCGTGACCTGGTGCACCACCCACATCGCCGCCCTCACCACCGCCGTCTACGGCCCGGCCGGCCACCACGCGGCCGAGGACCGCCCCACCGAGATCGCGGCGGCGATCGCACGGTGGGCCGACGCCCATGCGCTGCGCTGAGCCCGGCCGGTGCCGGGGCGCGCGGAGGGTCGGCGGCTCGCCCTGAGCGAGCTTGCCGGGCGCCGGGCGCCGCTCCGAAGGGGGGCGGCCGAGGGGGGCGGATTACGATGCGGCGGTATGGGGCGCGCGTTGGGGGAGATTCTGGAGGCCGTCGCTGGTGGGGCGTTTCCGCCGGCGGATGGCGGGACGACCGTGGTGGGGCAGCCGGGGGTGCGGGACGCCGGGGTGATCGCGTTCACGGCGCACTCGGTGGTCTTCACCGACGAGGATCCGGCGTGGGTGCGGGCGCAATTGGCCGCGGCGGACTGCGACGCGCTGGCCGCCGCGATGAATCCGCGGTTCCTGGCCGCGCTGCTCGAACGGTCGGGCCGGCGGACGGACACCGTCGACCTGCTGACCGTGGCACCGCCGCTGAGCGGTGAACCGCCGCTGCCGCTGCGGGAGGTCGAGGATCCCGGACACCCCCGGGTGGTCCGCGCGCTGGGGCGGCGCGACGACGTACGGGTGTGGGCCGCGGACGGCGGCCTGCTCGTGCTGGGCCGCGGGGTCGCCGGGCGCTGGGAGGCCGCCGTCGAGGTCGAGGAGGACGCCCGCCACCGCGGCCTCGGCCGCGCCCTGGCGACCGCTGCCCGCCACCTCGTGCCAGGACCCGTCTGGGCCCAGCAGGCGACCGGCAACGCCCGCAGCATCCGCGCCTTCCAGGCCGCGGGCTTCCGCCCGGTCGGCGCGGAGTCGCTGCACATGCTGCCGTAGGAGCCGCGCCGCCGGCCGCACAGAGGCGGGGGCGTCCGGCGTCCAGCCGCGGGTCCGCGCCCTCATGGTTCGCGGCAGCGTCCGCCGACTGTTCGGGTGCGGCCGGCGGGTCTGCGGCCTGCGGTTCTACGGTGACCGGGGTCACATCGTCTTTCTGCTCGTCCGGGTAGACCGGGAAGGGACGCCCGGGCGTATGCGGGGGAGGGTGAGGAAGGGACCGGGAGCCGTGCGTGACCGCTCGTGGCGGCTGGGGACGTCGTACTGGTACATGTCCATTCCGCGGGCCTCGCTGCTGTGGTGGCCGCTGTGGACGGTGGCGGCCGGCTGGACCCTGCGGCGGCCCCGGCTGCCTACGGCGTACGCGGCGGTGGCCGCGCCGCTGATGACGGTGCTGACCGTGGCCTTCACCGCGGGGCGGTGGGCGGGCTGACCGGGCCGACACCGAACGAGTGACGCAGGTCACCTTCCGAGGTCGAAATAACCGGGGACTCCCTCCCCGTTACATGCACGTGAATGAAAAACCGGGGATCCATTCCCCGGTTACCGTGCCGGCCGTCGAGAGGAGTGACCACGGTGACCACTGTCGCTGACACAGCCGCAGCAGTCTGCGCAGCCGACGTACCCGGCGCGGCTGACCTGGCCGAGGCATCCGACGCGGCCCGCGCGGCCGACACCAGGGAGCCGACCGCGGCCCGGACGCACCGGACCCGCGCCGACGCCCTGCGCAACCGGGAGCGGATCGTCGCGGCGGCACGCGACACCTTCGTCGAGTACGGGCCCGACGCCCCGCTCGACGAGATCGCCCGGCGCGCGGGCATCGGCAATGCCACGCTCTACCGGCACTTCGCCGACCGCCGGGCACTGGCGCACGCCGTCATGCTGTCCGTCGTCACCCGCACCGCGGACCGCGCGGCGGCCGAGGCCGCGGTGGCTGCCGCGGGCGGCGACCCGCGCGCCGCACTCGGCCGCTTCGCGCACACCGCCGTGGACGAGAACATCGGCGCCCTGTGCGGACTGCTCGTCAACGGTGACGACAGCCGCTCCGCGCAGATCGGCGTCCAGACCGCACGCCTCGAAACCGCGCTCGACGAGCTGATGGAACGGGCCAGGACGGACGGCCGGCTGCGGTCCGACGTGACCCGCAACGATTTGATGGTCGCCATCTCCCGGCTCACCCGCCCGCTGCCCGGCATCGACTGCACGGGCCTCGACCTCCACCGCCACCTGCAGCTCTTCCTCGACGGCCTCAGGACCCCGTACCCCGGATACCCCGGGCACGCCGAGTACCCGACGCACCCCGAGCAACCCGACCACGAAACGGGCGGCGCGACGGCGCGCACCCCGTAAGAGCCCGGCGGCCCCGCCAGGAAACCCGGCTCCCGCGACCTCCTTTTTGTGCCTACGCGTACCGAAGTGGATACCTCCATGTCTCAAGCGATGTCCGCCACCGCCAAAGCGGGACTTCCCGATCCCCGCCGCTGGAAAGCGCTGGTCTTCATCTCCCTCGCCCAGTTGATGGTCGTGCTCGACTCGACCATCGTGAACATCGCGCTGCCGAGCGCACAGCACGACCTCGGCATCTCCGACGCGAACAAGCAGTGGGTCATCACGGCCTACGCCCTCGCCTTCGGCGGACTGCTGCTCTTCGGCGGCCGGATCGCCGACCTGTGGGGCCGGAAGCGCACCTTTGTCACCGGTCTGACCGGTTTCGCGCTCGCCTCCGCGATCGGCGGTGTCGCCGGCAACGAGGCGATGCTGCTCGGCTCGCGCGCCGCACAGGGCGCCTTCGGCGCGCTGCTCGCGCCCGCGGCCCTGTCACTGCTCGCGGTGACCTTCACCGACGCCAAGGAGCGGGCCAAGGCCTTCGGCGTCTTCGGCGCCATCGCGGGCGGCGGCGGCGCGGTCGGGCTGCTGCTCGGCGGCGTACTGACCGAATACCTCAACTGGCGCTGGACCTTCTTCGCCAACATCCCCTTCGCGGTGATCGCCGCCCTGGGCGCGTACTTCGTGATCCGCGAGCCCGCGGAGGGCCGCAACCGCTCCCCGCTGGACATCCCCGGTGTGGTCCTGTCCACGCTCGGCCTGGTCTCGCTGGTCTACGGCTTCACGCGCGCCGAGACCGCCGGCTGGTCGGCCGCGTCCACGATCGGCCTGTTCGTCGCGGCCGTGGTACTGCTCGCCGCGTTCGGCCTGGTCGAGTCGAAGGTGCGGACCCCGCTGCTGCCGATGCGGGTGGTCACCGACCGCAACCGCGGCGGTACGTACCTCTCGCTTGGACTGGCCATCATCGGCCTGTTCGGGGTCTTCCTCTTCCTGACCTACTACCTCCAGGTCGTCCAGGGCTACTCCGCGATCAGGACCGGCTTCGCCTTCCTGCCGATGGTCACCGCCTTCGTCGTGGGGTCCACCCAGATCGGCGCCCGGCTGGTCAACCGGCTGCCGGCCCGCGCCCTGATGGCGCCCGGCTTCGCCCTGGCCGCGGTCGCGATGCTGCTGCTGACCCGGCTCGGCGTCGGCTCGTCCTACCCGGGCGTGATCCTGCCGGGTCTGGTGCTGCTGGGCCTGGGCATGGGTACGGCCTTCATGCCGGCCATGTCGCTGGCCACCACCGGGGTGCAGCCGCGTGACGCGGGTGTCGCCTCCGCGATGGTCAACACCTCGCAGCAGGTCGGCGGTGCGATCGGCACGGCGCTGCTGAACACGATCGCCGCGTCGGCGACCACCGGCTACCTGGCCACCCACGCGGCGGGCGCCGGCGGCGCGAAGCTGCTCCAAGCCCGCAGCCTGGTGCACGGCTACACCCACGCGATCTGGTGGGCCGTCGCCATCGAGGCCGTCGCCGCGCTGATCGCCCTGACCTTCGTCACCGCCGGCCGCCCGAGCACGGTGAGGGTCGCCTCCAGCACGGACACGGACGCCACGTCGGAGCCCGACCAGGCATCCGTCCCGGTCGTCCTGCACTGACCGCCCCACTCCCCACCCCCGTGGGGGGCCCCCCCCCCCCCGGGGGGGCCGCCCCCCTCGCCGACGTCTACGCCGACGGGCAGCCGCGGCCACCGGCCGCTCAGTCCGCCGGCGCCGTGGGCCATATGCGTACTCCCCGGCCCTACTCGACGGGGGCGTTGTATTGCGGCCCGTTCCCATCGGCCCGCATGACGAAGCGCGTCACCTCGTACGCTTCGCCGTCCTGCGCGATGCTCCAGGGGATCCAGGTCGTCACCCGGTAGACCGGATCGTCGTCGGCATAGCAGACGTTCTCCCTGCGCAGCAGCGATTTCTCACCCACGGGAACCTTGAGCTTCCGCGCGATGTCCGGATCCGGCCGCACCCGCTCGATGCCGAGGCCTTGGAAGCGCCCGCGCTTGAAGCCGACCGTATCGACCATGAGGTACGCCCGAGGCTCGTCGCCGCGTGCAGCGACTGGACGGCTCGGCACTCCGGTTCGCCCGGGCGGCGCGGCGGAAAGGGCGGGCGGCGTTCGTGGCCGACCCCGGGTGGGGCCTCGTGGTGTACCCGGTCGGGGGGATGTCAGTGGGCGTTGGTAGAAATCGTCCTATCGAGCCGTCCGCCCCGAACGAGCCGTCCGCGTCAGGAGATCAGCGACATGTCCGCCGTAGAGCACTTGAAGGAACTGCACGGCCTGCCCGTCTTCGACTTTCCCGCGCAGGGGGAGGACGCGTCGGGGCTGCCGGAGGCCGGGGCGGTGGCGTGGCGGCTGGCCGTCGATCCGTGGGGGGAAGGTCCCCAGGAGACGTACGAGCAGTTGTGGCAGCGCTTCCTCGGCGCGGTCGGGCCCGCCGGGGTGCGGGCGGTCGTCGTCGGCGCGTGGGGCGAGGTCTACGAGGACAGTTCCGGCGCGGCGATCCGGCTGCTGGTCGACGCGCGTGAGCAGCTGACCGGCCTGGCGGCGGTCTTCGTCGGCGACCTGGTGATGGAGGAGTCGGAGATCTCCTGGATCACCCAGAGCGATGTGACACCGCTGCTCGCCGCGTATCCGCGGTTGCGCGAGCTGGGTGTCAGGGGCGGCACCGGCCTGGCCCTCACCGCCGTACGGCACGAGCACCTGCGGACGCTGGCCATCGAGGCGGGCGGGCTGCCCGCGCACGTGGTGCAGGCGGTCGCCGCGTGCGACCTGCCCGCGCTGGAGTTCCTGGAGCTGTGGCTCGGCGTGGACGGCTACGGCGGCGACGCGACCGTCGCCGACCTCGCCCCGATCCTCACCGGCGAGCGCCTGCCCGCGCTGCGGCACCTGGGCCTGCGCAACAGCGAGATCCAGGACGGGATAGCCGCCGCGCTCGCCGCCGCGCCGATCGTCGCCCGGCTCAAGTCGCTCGACCTGTCGCTCGGCGTGCTCACCGACGAGGGCGCGGCGGCGCTGCTGGCCGGCCAGCCGCTCACCCACCTGTCCTGGCTCGACCTGCACCACAACTTCGTCGGCGACGACGTCGCCCAGCGGGTGCGGGACGCGCTGGAGCCGGCCGGCGTCGAGGTCGACCTCGACGAGCGCGGTGACGAGTACGAGGACGACGGGGACGTCCACCGCTACACCGCGGTGGGGGAGTGACCGGCGCCTCCCGCGTGCGCTTCGCCGTGGTCGGCAACCCGGACAACCGCCGCGTGGCACTGTTCGCCGACGCCGTACGCGCCGCCGGGCTGCCCGCGCCCCGGGTGCTGGCCTGGCGGGACGTCCTGCGCGGACAGTCCGGGTTCCGGCCGGGCGAGGTCGTACGGATCGACTCGCCCGGCGAGGACCCGCGGGTCGACTCGCTGCTGCGCGGCCCCGGCGACCCGACCCGGGTGGAGGGCGGCGCCCGGTGGTACGCGCGGTTCACCGCGGTGGTCGCCGAACTGGCCGGGGCCGCGGTGGGCGCCGGGGCGCGGCTGCTGGACGACCCGGCGGACATTGCCGTGATGTTCGACAAGCGGCGCTGCCACGCCCGGCTCGCCGCGGCCGGCGTCCCCGTACCGTGGGCCGCAGGCACCCCGCGGTCGCCGGTGACCGGCTGGGACGACCTCGGGGCGCGGCTGGCCGCGGCCCGGGTGCCGCGCGCCTTCGTCAAGCCCGCGCACGGCTCGTCGGCGTCGGGCGTGGTGGCGCTGGCGCTCGGCGGAGCGGGCCGGGTGAAGGCGGTGACGTCGGTGGAGACCGCCCCCGGCGGAGGGCTGTTCAATTCGCTGCGGGTCCGCGAATACCGCGCGGAGCGGGAAGTGGCCGCGCTGATCGACGCCTTGGCCCCCGACGGGCTGCACGTCGAGCGCTGGCTGCCCAAGGCGGCGCTCGACGGCCGGGTGTGCGACCTGCGGGTGGTCGTGGTCGGCGGCAGGGCCACGCACGCGGTCGCCCGCACCAGCAGGCACCCCATGACCAACCTCCACCTCGGCGGTGCCCGGGGCGACTTGACCCGGCTGCGGGCCGCGGTGGCCGCCGCGGGCGGAAGCTGGGCCGCCGCGGTGGCCGCCGCCGAGGGCGCCGCCGCGTGCTTCCCCGGCACCTTGTGCGTCGGCGTCGACGTGCTGCCCGCGGCGGACTGGCGCCGCTTCGCCGTCGCCGAGGTCAACGCCTTCGGCGACCTCCTCCCCCGCCTGACCGGCCTCCCGGCGAGCGGCGCGGAAGGCCTGGACACCTACGCCGCCCAGGTCGCGGCGGTCCTGCGCGGGGAGGCCGCCGATGCCGCGGCCTGAGCAGCCGAACGCAGCCCCGGTACGGGCTGGCGCCGCCCCCGTACGGGCTCAGGGAACCGCCCCGGCCGGGGACGCCCCCGGCCGCGCGCAGGCGCCACGCAGCGGCCCGCCGTCCCCCGTGGCCGCGCCCGGCGAACCCGCGCTCGACATGAACCGGGTCATCGGCAGTCACGACCTGCTGCTCGTCACGCTCGACACGCTCCGCTACGACGTCGCCGCCGAACTGGCCGCGGACGGGCGGCTGCCGAATCTGGCGGCGCACCTGCCGGGCGGGAGGTGGGAGGAGCGGCACGCGCCGGGGAGCTTCACCTATGCGTCGCATCAGGCGATCTTCGCCGGGTTCCTGCCCACACCCGCCGCCCCCGGAGCGCATCCGCGGCTGTTCGCCGCGCGGTTCGCGGGGAGCGAGACGACGGCGGGCGGCACCTGGGTCTTCGACGCGCCGAACCTGGCGGCGGGCCTCGCGGCGGTCGGCTACCGCACCGCCTGCGTCGGCGGGGTCGGCTTCTTCAACAAGCAGGGCGCCCTCGGGTCGGTGCTGCCGGGGCTGTTCCAGGAGAGCCACTGGGAACCGGAGTTCGGGGTGGCGTCACCGACGTCCTTCGCCTCGCAGGTGGACCGCGCCGAGCGGGTCGTCGCGCGCACCCCGCGCCACCAGCCGCTGTTCCTGTTCGTCAACGTCGCCGCGCTGCACCAGCCCAACTGGTTCCATCTGCCCGGCGCCACGCGTGAGTCGGGCGACACCCGGGCCAGCCACGCCGCCGCGCTGGAGTACGTCGACCGGCACATCGGCCGGCTCTTCGCGGCGGCGAGCAGCCGCCGCCGCTGCTTCGCGGTCGTGTGCTCCGACCACGGCACCGCGTACGGCGAGGACGGCCACACCGGCCACCGGATCGGCCACGAGACCGTATGGACCGTGCCGTACGCCCACTTCTTCCTGGAGTCCGCGGAGACCCGGGAGTCTCCGAAGCCCTCGAAGGTCCCGGCATCCCCGGCGCCCTCGGGGTCCCGGGAACCCTCGGGGCAGCCGAAGTCCCTGAACTCCCCGGAGGCACCGGCCAGATGACCGTCCTGGACACACCGGCCGACGCCCCGCCGCGGCCGTATCAGAGCTACGTCTACGCCTATCCGCACAAGACCGCCTACGGCCGGCTGCGTCCGCGCCCCGCGCTGCGGGACCTGTGGGCCGGCGAGCCCAAGGACTCGCTGGCGCTGTATCTGCACATCCCGTTCTGCGAGGTGCGCTGCGGCTTCTGCAACCTCTTCACCCGGATCGGCGCCCCCGAGGGCCTGGTAGCGGGCTATCTCGACGCGCTGGAACGCCAGGCGGCGGCCGTACGGGACGCGCTCGGCGACGGGACGGCGCCGCGCTTCACCGCGGCGGCCTTCGGCGGCGGTACCCCGACCTTCCTCGAACCGGCCGAGCTGGAGCGGCTGTTCGACATCGCCGAGCACCGCATGGGCGCCGACCTGCGTGCGGTGCCGCTGTCGGTCGAGGCGTCGCCCGCGACCGCGACCGCCGACCGGCTCGCGGTGCTCGCCGCACGCGGCACCACCCGGCTGAGCCTGGGCGTCCAGACCTTCGACGCGGCCGAGGCCCGCGCGGCGGTCCGCCCCAAGCAACAACGGTCCGAGGTCGAGGCGGCGTTGGGGCGGATACGCGAGGCCGGCTTCCCGGTGCTCAACATCGACCTGATCTACGGCATCGACGGCCAGACGGAGCGCTCCTGGCGCTCCTCGCTGGACGCGGCCCTGGCCTGGCGCCCGGAGGAGCTGTATCTCTACCCGCTCTACGTCCGCCCGCTGACCGGCCTGCACCGGCTGGACTCCACGCTGACGGAGGCCGGTTGGGACGAGCAGCGGCTGCGGCTGTACCGGGCGGGCCGCGACCTGCTGCTCGGCAGCGGCTACGAGCAGGTGTCGATGCGGATGTTCCGCAGGCGGGGCGGCCCGCACCCGGGCGCCGACGCCGGCCCAGGTACAGGCGCAGGCGCAGGCGCAGGCGCCGATCACGCGTGCCAGACCGACGGCATGATCGGCCTCGGCTGCGGCGCCCGTTCGTACACCGCCGCGCTGCACTACAGCTTCGACTACGCCGTCGGGCCGGGCGAGGTCCGGGCGATCATCGACGACTATGTGGCCCGCCCCGCAGCGGACTTCGGCCACGCCGACTTCGGCCGGGCGATCGGCGGCGGCGAGGCCCGCCGCCGCCATCTGCTCCAATCGCTGCTCCAGGCGCAGGGCATGCCGGTGGCCGACTACACCGCCCGCTTCGGCCGCCGCCCCGAGGACGACTTCGGGCCGGAACTCGCCCTCTTCGGCGCCCGCGGCTGGCTGGACGCGGCGGCGGGTCCCGACCTGCTGCGGCTCTCACCGGAGGGACTGGCCCATTCCGACGCGGTGGGGCCGGAGTTGTTCTCACCCGCGGTGCGGGCCGCGATGGCCGCCTACGACGCGAAGTGAGGGTGCGGCCGTGGATCTGACCGTCCTCTACCGGGGTCCGCTGGCCTCCTGCGACTTCGACTGCCCCTACTGCCCTTTCGCCAAGCGTCGCGACAGCCGCGAGCAACTGGCCGCCGACCGGGCCGCGTTGGCGCGGTTCGCGGACTGGGCCGGGCAGCAGACCGGCGACCGCCTCTCGATCCTGTTCACCCCGTGGGGCGAGGCGATGGTCAGGTCCTGGTACCGCAGGACGCTCGCCGAGCTGAGCCGGCTGCCGCACATCCGGCGGGTGGCGATACAGACCAACCTGGGCGCCCGTACGAACTGGCTGGACGACGCCGACCTGGACACCGTCGCCCTGTGGTGCACCTACCACCCCGACCAGGTGCCGTACGAGCGCTTCCGCGCCGCCTGCCGCGACCTGGCGGCGCGCGGGGTCCGGCACAGCGTCGGCGTGGTCGGGCTGCCGGAACACCTCGACGCGGCCCGCCGGTTGCGCGCGGACCTGCCGGAGCACGTGTACCTGTGGGTCAACGCGGCGGAGGGCCGTACGTACACCGACGCCGAGGCGGACCGGTGGACCGCGCTCGACCCGCTCTTCCCGTACAGCAGGCACCCGCACCGCAGCGCAGGACTGCCGTGCCGCACCGGCGAGTCGGTGATCTCGGTCGACGGCGGGGGCACGGTGCGGCGCTGCCATTTCGTGCGGGCGGAGCTGGGCAACCTCTACGACGGCAGCTACCGGGCGGCGTTGCGCCCGCGGGCCTGCCCGCTGGCGGTGTGCGACTGCCACATCGGCTACGTCCACCTGGAGACACTGCCGCTCTACGACACCTTCGCGGGCGGCGTCCTGGAACGCGTCCCGGCCGCCGCCGCCCCACCGGCCGGCCCCAGCCGCTGACGTCCGGGCGGGGGCAGGTCCCGGGCGGGCGGCGGCTCACCCGGACGCGGGGCGGCTCACCCGGAGGAGGCGGCGGAGAGGATGACGTCCACGAGTCGCTCGGCCGCGTCCGGGCGGCCGTGGGCGCGGGAGCGCTGGGCCATCGCGGCCCGCCGTGCCGGGTCGGACAGCAGCGGGTCGGCAGCGGCGCGCAGCGTGTCGGCGGTGACCTCGCCGAGCAGGGCGACGGCGGCGCCGGACTCCTCCAGGTGGCGGGCGTTGTGCGCCTGCTCGTTCCCGGCCGAGGAGGCGAGTGGGACGAAGATCGCCGGCTTGCCCAGCGCGGTCAGCTCCGCGAGGGTGCCGGCCCCGCTCCGGGAGATCACCACGTCGGCGAGCGCCAGAACGTCGGGCAGTTCCGGGCCGACGAAACCGGTCACGTAGTAGCGGGCCGCCTGCCCCGGGTGGAGGCCGGCCGCGCGCCGGCGCAATTCCGCGACATTGTCGGGGCCGCACTGGTGCACGACGTTCGCGCGCTCCAGCAGCCACGGAAGCGCGCCGCTCACCACCTCGTTGATCTGCTGCGCGCCCTGTGCGCCGCCCGTGACGTACACCGTCGGCAGGCGCCGGTCGAAGCCGCGCAGCTCCAGCGCCTCGATCGCCTTGTCCGCGTGGCCGGCGAGCACCGCGGGGCGGATCGGGTTGCCCGTCACGACGGCGAGTTTGCGCGCCGCCTCGGGCAGGAGCAGCAGCGACGACTCCGAGGAGACCGCGATGCGCGTCGCCGAGCCGGCGAGCCGCCGGTTGGCCAGGCCGAGGCGCACGGTCTGCTCGTGGAGCACCAGGGGGCGGCGGCACATCCGGGCGGCCAGCCCGGCGGGGACGGCGACGTAACCGCCGGTGGCCAGGACGACGTCCGGGCCGAAGTCGGCGACGACCTTCCTGGCCTGCGCGATGCCGAGCGGTACGCGCGCCATGTCCCGCACGTTCGCGGGCGAGACCATCTTGAGCGGGTTGCTGGAGCGGCGGACCTTGCCCGTGGCGACCGTGGTGAAGGCGATGCCCTCGGTCCGGGCGACCCGGGCCTCAAGACCCTGCTCCGTGCCGATCCACAGCACGTCCAGCGCGCGGCCGTCGGCGTTGAGCCGGGCCTGGAGCGTTCGGATCGCCGTCAGGGCGGGGTACGTGTGGCCGCCGGTGCCTCCGCCCGTGACGATCAGGCGGAAGGTACGCGGGGTTCGGTGATCGCTGTGCACCCGCGCACTTTAGTGGCTCCCGGCCGCTTCCGGCCGCCGGGGCCTCCGTCGCCAGGTCGCTCTGGCCGGCCGGCAGGTGCCGGGGGCGGCTTCAGTCGGCCGCGGGCGAGGCGCCGTCGGCGTGGCGCTTGCGCTCCAGGACGACGATCGGGCAGTTCAGGGCGTCGGCGATCTTGATGAGGTTGGCCGGGGTCGCGCTGCGCCAGCCGGATTCGATCTCGCCCATCAGCTGCTCGGAGATCCCGACGAGTTCGGCGAGGGCCCGCTTGGTGAAACCCGCCTTCTTGCGTGCCCAGGTGACCGCTTCGGGCTCCTGGTGAAGCCTGCTCGGTCGGGTGCGCGATGCCATGGGGAAAAAGTACCGCGTAGTACCGCGAAAAACAAGGTACTACTCCGAGACTACGCGAACGCCTAGCGCGTACTAGCGCGGTCTGCGCAGGTCGCGGTGGGTGAGAGTAGGCCAAATCCGGCGAAGGAGTGGACACTGGCTGCGTAGTTGTGCGAAGCTCACCCCATGACAGAGCCACCCATTGCTCCCCCTGAGGGTTTATTGATCAAGCGCGCCCAGGTGGCCGCCCGGCTTTCAGAGCGGGAGGCCGCGAAACGGGCCGGACTGAGCGAGGCCAGATGGCGGCAACTGGTCTCCGGTTTCCAGCTCGTCAGCCGCACGAAGGTGGCGGTTCGCAGCCCCGACGAGACGCTGGCGCGAATGGCCAGAGCGGTCGGCGTCACCGCCGAGCAACTGGAGGCGGCCGGCCGCGGCGGTGCCGCCAACACACTGCGGGACGCCGAGGCCGAAGCGGTACGGAACCGAGTCGGCTCGGCGCCAGGCCCCGACCCCACGACCGGCTCCGCCGCCACCCAGAGCCGGGTGGACGAACGCTGGGCTCTGGTCGAGGCCATCCTGGACCGGGCGCTGACCGGCCTGACCGAGCCGGAACACGCGGCACTGGCCGACCGCATCACGACGTATGCCGCCCAGCCGTCGGAGGCGGACGCGGGCGCGCAGCCTGCGGACGCGGGCGAGGCAGCGGAACACCGCTGACGCTTCCCCTGCCGGGGGGCGGTCGGCCGACCCGAGCGCGGCCGGCCCGAGCCTCCCGGCGGGGGCGGCAGCGTGGTCCGACACGGCCGGTGCGCCACCCGGCGGGGGCGGCCGGCCCGAGCCGGGCGAGCGGGGCCGCCCGGTGCCGAAGAGCGCGCCGGACCGGGCCGGACGGTGGCGGGGACTCCGCCGACCGCAGGTCGAACGCACCCGGCAGGGTGGGTGGCCTCGCGCGCCGCAGGCGGGTCGTGTCCAGAATGCGGACAGGTGGGAAACTCCGTGCCGGCGCGGTCGGCAGCCCGCTGGCGGAGCCGCTCCCCGGCAGGTCACAGCCGCCGTGCAACGGCCTCTGCACGTGCATCCGCAATTGCCGGGGCGACCGCGATATGTCACCCCCTGAGGCAATTTCGCAGGTCGGCCGGGACATCTTTCGCCTTGGCGGCCTGGAAGCAGGCCCGGCGGGCTGGCATCATGAAACACCGTTGGCCTCGATTTGGGGGTGTGAAAACGGAGTTCTGCCGTTCGGGCGACCCCGGACGGGTGACTTCATGGCATCTCGTCGTTGTGACCTCTGTCACAGCTCCCCCTTGCGGCCTGCGGTGATGGCAGTGCGTACGGCCCCTGCCCAACGCCGGTCCGCCCCGATCGTGTGGCGCATCGCGTGACGGAAAGGGCACTATGGGGACGAACCCCTCGTGACGTGACGCAGATCACAACCGCAGCGACCGCGCCGAGAGGCCGACGGACCGACTGCTCGACCGAAGATCGCGCAACGCAAGGAAGCGCCCCGCCCGTCCCCATGGTTGGCGCCTGAGACAGGGCGAAGCGCTTCCGGTCGCAAGATGTGGCCCCTACCGGGCAACCCCGGTGGGGGCCACACCGTTACAGGTGGCGGTCGATGAAGCCGGCGATGTCGATCAGGTCTCGGAAGAACCTCGCCATCGCCACGACAAACCGGCCGCTCGCACCGAACCATGGTTTGGCCGATGCCCACCACTGACGCTTCTTGCGACCCCCATCGCCCTGTTGGTGATCGGGCATGGAGGAAACTCCCTTCTGTCTGCGGAACGGAGACCACGCAGTCCGTGGACCCCCGGGGGGTCCACGTCGTGCTCGGGCGATATCCGGTGCAGAGTCAGGCAGCTGCGAGCCATGGTAGCCGTGCCGGAGAGCGAGTCGTGCGTAACACCGCGTAGTGCCCGCGGTTGAGGGAGTCCTCAACGGCAAGGCGAGCCGTACGACTTCGGCACCGGGGGCCGCCGTACGGCCATGGCCTGCGCGGACGAGCGCCACGCCGCCGCGCACGCCTGGCACGCGGTGCCGCAGATCTGGCAAGATTTTTCTGGCATATGCCAGAGACACCCTTCCGGGTGACCCTCGACACGGTGGCCGCCCAGCGCCGTCGGCGCCATGAAAACGGCCGCCCTCGTCGCGCGAGGGCGGGACCGCCACGGGCGGAACCAACTGGGTTCAGTGCGCCCTGAGTTGGAGACCCGTGGGTGGGTACGGGCGCCGGCTCGCCGTCGCCGCGGCGTCGGTCGGCGGGGAGATCGGCTTCCTGGAGGAGCGGCGGCCCGCCGGCCCCGACGCCGCGGTGCGCGGCCACGCGCTCAAGGCCTCGCTCCGGCTGCCGGTCGCCGATGCCGCGCTGGAGCGGACGATGGACGACGCGCCCGCCGCCGTGCGCCGGCAGATCGCCGCAGTCGTCATCGCGGGGGCGCACCGAGCTGGCCGAGCAGCTTCTGGCGTAGGGGAGTTGCGGGGTGACCGCGAGACCGCGGCGGCTGCGGGCCGCAGAAGGGCCGTTCGTGGCCGGTGACTTCGTGCTGCCCGGCGGCGCAACTGGCCTCCGTCGCGATCGTTTTCGCGCGGAGGCGGCGGTGCTGCCCCTCGCGCTCACGCGGGCGGGCTGTTCGCCGTCACCCTCACCCAGGCGGTGGGTAGACGCGACGGGTGGGCCGAGGGCGCTCGTGCGCGATTGCGCGGCCTGCGCGCGGATGGGCGGGCGGTGGTGACCGACCCGCCGTCCGGGCTGGGCGCGCAGCGGGGGTGCCACCTCCTGCGGCCGGGCGGCCGACCCGCCGTCCGGGCTGGGCGCGCAGTTCCCCGCGCCCCCAGGCGGGCGCCCCCTGCCGTGGCGGGCCGGCGTCACGGCCCCGCGCCCCCGGGTGCGTGGCCCCCGGCGCGGCTGCGGGGTGGTCAGGTCGGGCGGCTGGCCGTGAAGGTTGTGGTGGCCGCCAGGAGGAAGGCGTCGGGGCGGGTGAGGATGGACGCCGGGGCGGCCGGGGTGAGGAGCGCGTCGAGGGTGGTGAGGTCCTCCGGGGGGAGGGCCGCGCTCATGC
>NZ_JAJSYW010000167.1:0-15976 GCF_036815005.1 Streptomyces sp. IBSBF 2435
AAGATCCGCCCCGGCCGCCTCCACCGCATCAGCCGCCGCGAGCAGGGCCGCGGCGGGGGGGGGGGGGGGGGCCCGCCCCCCCCCCCACGTCAGTCCTGCTTCTCGAAGGAGGTCGGCGACCCCGCCACCTGCGAGCCGCTGCCCAGCCGCAGATGCTTCGCGTCGGTCATCGACAGGGTGTACAGGCCGCCGGAAATGCAGCGCAGATTCGAATCCGGGTCGCTGGGGACACTGGTGACCGCCCGGAAGACCATGGTGGCGCCCTGCGCCTGGGAGAGCTGGAGCTTCTCGGTGCAGCCGGCGTCGGAGCCCGAGCCCGCCAGCCGGACGGCGCTGGACTGCTGCCCGACGGTGCTGCCCAGCCCGCCGCCGGTCAGGGTGAGGGTGACCTTGATGTCCTCGGTGCCCTGGCTGAGGCTGCCGGTACCTTCGCCGTACCAGGTGCCGACCCAGGCGGCGGGCAGCGCGTCGGCGCCCGACGACGGGGCCGACGGGCTGCCTGTGCCCTTGTTGCCGGAGCCGCCCCCCGAGCCGCCGGTCTGGCTGAGTACCACCGCGGCCACGGCGCCCACCACGGCGACCGCGGCCACGACGGCCACCAGGCTCGTACGCCGCCGCCACGGGCCGGGCGGCGCCGGGTAGGAGCGGGCCGGGCCACCGTAGGGACCGTAGGACGGCGTGACCGGCGCCGGGCCGACGGGGGCCGTCGCCGCGTACGCGGCCGGGGCCGGACGGGCGGGCGCGGGCGCCGCGTACGCCGTGCTCGCCGGGCCGTACGGCGAAGGGCCGAGACCCGCGGTCGGCGTCGCTCCGAGCGCGGCCCGCGTCAGCGAATCCCTGGCCCGCAGCTCGGCGGCCAGCTCCGGCAGCGCCGCCGGCCAGCCGCCGGGCGCCGCCGAGCCGGGCAGCAGGCCCGCCGCGGCCCGCGCGTCGGGGCGGTCCCCGGGGTTCTTGGCCAGGCAGGCGCGGACCAGCGGCAGCACCGGCTCGGGCACACCGCTCAGGTCGGCGTCCTCGTGCACCACCCGGTAGAGCAGCGCGGGCGCCGACGGCTCCTCACCCGGACGGTGGAAAGGCCCGCGCCCGGTGGCGGCGTAGACCACCACCGCGCCCAGCGCGAACAGGTCGCCCGGCTCGGACGCCATCCCCGCGGTCGCCTGCTCGGGCGGCATGTAGCCGGGGGAGCCGATCATCCCGCCGGTACGGGTGTGCCGGGAGTCCTCCGCGGCCCTGGCGATGCCGAAGTCGATCAGCAGAGGGCGCTGCCCGGCCAGCAGCACGTTGGACGGCTTGACGTCGCGGTGCGCCAGGCCGGCGTCATGGACGGTCCGCAGCGCCGCGCACAATTCGGCGGCCAGCGACGCCACCGCCGGCGCCGGCAGCGGGCCGCGCGCCGCGACCCAGTCGGTCAGCGACGGCGCCGGCACGTATTCGGTCGCCAGCCACTGGGGGCTGCCGCCCGGCGGGCTGAAATCCACCACCGCGACCGTCCACGGCGACCGCACCCGGTCGGCGTGCCGGATCTCCCGCGCGAACCGGTCGCCGAAGCCGGGATCGAGGGCGAACTCCGACCGTACGGTCTTCAGCGCCAGCGCCCTGCCCGCCGGGGTCCGCGCCAGAAAGACCTGCCCCATACCGCCCGCTCCCAGCCGTGCGAACAGCGGATACCCGCCGATCGACCGCGGGTCGCCGGCCCCCAAGCTCTCCATGCGCGAAGCGTACGACGGCCCGCCCGCCCGGCCGCGCCGCTTCGGGAAACCGGTGGCCGCGCCCCGGATCCGCGGGCCCCGCCGGGCCGAGGCACCGGTGACGGAGTGTCGCCCGATCAGGCATACTCCAACCGCCGGTCCCGTTGACCAACCCGTGCCGTGATCCGGTACGGGAGTGGCGTGGCCGGGTATGCCCATCGGACGGCACCGCCCACCCACGGTGGTATGCCGCCGTCGCCCCCGAGAGGGAGGAGTGCGCCGCCATGCAGCAGTACGGCCCGCAGCCGGTGTCCCGCCAACTGCCCACCGAGGAGGCGCGGGATCTGCTCGCGCTCACCCGGGACCTGGCCCAGCGGGAGATCGCCCCCGCCGCGGCCGCCGATGAGGAGGCCGGGCGCTTCCCCCGCGAGACGTTCGCCCTGATCGGTGAGGCCGGGCTGCTCGGCCTGCCCTATCCGGAGGAGTACGGCGGCGGAGGCCAGCCGTACGAGGTGTATCTCCAGGTGCTGGAGGAACTGGCGGCGGCCCGGCTGACCGTCGGCCTCGGGGCCAGCGTGCACACCCTGTCCTGCCACGCCGTCGCCCACTACGGCAGCAAGGAGCAGCGCGCCGAGCACCTGCCCGGCATGCTCGGCGGCGCCCTGCTGGGCGCGTACTGCCTCTCCGAGCCGACCTCGGGCTCCGACGCCGCGGCGCTGCGGACCCGGGCGGCCCGCGACGGCGACGTCTGGACGATCGACGGCACCAAGTCCTGGATCACCCACGGCGGCATCGCCGACTTCTACACGGTGCTCGCCCGCAGCGGCGGCGAGGGCGCGCACGGCATCTCGGCGTATCTCGTACCGGGCGACGCCCCCGGTCTGTCGGCGGCCGTGCCCGAGCGGAAGATGGGCCTGAAGGGCTCACCCACCGCGCAGGTGAATTTCGACGCCGTCACGGTGCCCGACACCCGCAGGATCGGGGAGCCGGGCCAGGGCTTCGCCATCGCGCTCGGCGCGCTGGACTCCGGGCGGCTCGGCATCGCCGCCTGCGCGACCGGCCTGGCGCAGGCAGCACTCGACGCCGCGCTCGGATACGCCCTGGAGCGGCGGCAGTTCAACCGGCCGATCGCCGACTTCCAGGGCCTGCGCTTCATGCTCGCCGACATGGCCGCCAGGATCGAGGCCGGCCGGGCGCTCTACCTGGCGGCGGCCCGGCTGCGCGACGCGGGCCTGCCGTTCTCGGCGCGGGCGGCCATGGCCAAGCTCTTCTGCACCGACACCGCGATGCAGGTGACCACGGACGCCGTCCAGGTGCTCGGCGGGTACGGCTACACCGCCGACTTCCCCGTGGAGCGCTACATGCGCGAGGCGAAGGTGCTGCAGATCGTGGAGGGCACCAACCAGATCCAGCGGATGGTCATCGCCCGTCATCTGGCCGGCCCCGAGTCCAGGGGCTGACGGCCTCGTCCGCGGCCCGCGGGAGAATGCCGGGCCGGCGTCGTCCACGCCGGCCGGGCGCCGCGACGGTGGAACTAGGCGGCGAGCCCCTGCTCCGGCATGGAAATGGGGCGCGACTCGGGGCCGCCGACGTGCGAGAACGGCTGCGTACGCCAGTCGAGGCCGGCGGGCAGCGTGAGCAGCCTCGCGAGGTCCTGCTGCGCGACCGCGTCCGCGCCGCCGCCGGCCGGGCGGGCGTCGGCCACCGCGCGGCCCGAGCCGCCGCACACGGTCAGGCCGAACGGATTCCACGGCGTGGGGCACAGCGCGTGCTGCGGCAGCCGCTCCTCGTCGGTGAAGACCGCGATGGGCCGCCCGCAGTCGGGGCAGGACAGCCGGACGACATCGCCGAAGTCCTCCTCGAACACCTCATCGGCGTCCAGTCCTTCGGCACCGTCCATGAGGTCGTCCGGCACGTCGGTGTCGGAGTCCGCCGGCTCTGCGGCCGGGAAGGCGAACGCGTCGCGTTCGTGGCCCTCCTCGAACGCGGGCCTGATCCGCTCGCTGCGGCTGTGGCGCACGTGATTACGCATGCTGCGTCTCCCCTTGGGTGGGATGCCCTTCATCGGGTCGGCCCGGCGTCACGCCCATGGCCATAGCGAGCACTTCCCGCCACGCTACGCGAGTAACCACGCCATAGCGGACCGAGCTGTCCACCCGGTGTGGCCTTCGTCACACTCGTCGTTATGGCTGGTTCATGCGCCCCTGCCGTGCGCCCGCGCACCCCCTTGCGCCCCCGTGCGGTGCCTTGCCGTTCGGCCGGATATGGTGCCAACGGGCGAGGCCAGGACAGGTCCCGCCGGGAGCGGAAGCGTGACGTGATGCGAACCAACTGGGCCGGGAACCTGACCTTCTCCGCGGCCGAAGTGCGCCGTCCCGCCACCGTCGCGGAGATGCGCTCGCTCGTCGCCGCCGGCCGCCGGGTCAAAGCACTCGGCAGCGGCCACTCGTTCAGCGACATCGCCGACACCGACGGCACCCTGATCGACCTGTCCGCGCTGCCGCCCGAGATCGACGTCGACACCGCCGCCCGTACCGTCCGGGTCGCCGCCGGTGTGCGCTACGCCGAACTCGCCGCGCACCTGCACGCCCGCGGTTTCGCGCTGCCCAACATGGCCTCGCTGCCGCACATCTCGGTCGGCGGCTCCGTCGCCACCGGCACCCACGGCTCGGGCGACGCCAACGGCGGCCTGGCCACCTCGGTCTCCGCGATCGACCTGGTCACCGCGGACGGCGGCGTCCGCGCCATGAGCCGGGACGCGGACGGCGACACCTTCGACGGCGCCGTCGTCGCGCTCGGCGCCCTCGGCGTCGTCACCCACCTCACCCTGGACCTGCGGCCAGGGTTCGAGATACGCCAGCGGGTCCTCACCGGCCTCGAACTCGCCGACGCCACCGCGAACTTCGACGCGATCACCGCGGCCGCGTACAGCGTGAGCCTGTTCACCGACTGGCGCGGGCCGCGCTTCACGCAGGTGTGGCTCAAGCAGCTCGCCGACGCCCCCGGCGCCGACTTCCCGTGGGCCGAGCCCGCCGGCACCAAGCTGCACCCGGTGCCCGGCGTCGACCCCCTGCACTGCACCGAACAGCACGATGTGCCAGGCCCCTGGCACGAGCGGCTGCCGCACTTCCGGCCCGGCTTCACACCCAGCAACGGCGAGGAACTGCAGTCCGAGTACCTGGTGCCCCGCGCGCACGCCGCCGCCGCGCTGACCGCCCTGGACGGCGTGCGCGACACCGTCGCGCCGGTCCTGCAGATCTGCGAGGTCCGCACGGTCGCCGCCGACCGGCTCTGGCTCAGCCCCGCCCACGGCCGCGACACCGTCGCCCTGCACTTCACCTGGGTCAAGGACACCCCGCGGGTCCTCCCGGTGCTCACCGCCGTCGAAGCGGCCCTGGCCCCGTACGAACCGCGCCCGCACTGGGGCAAGCTCTTCACCACCGCCCCCGCCGAGGTCCGGGCCCGCTACCCGCGCATGGCCGACTTCCTCGCGCTGGCCGCCGCCACCGACCCGGCCGGCACCTTCTCCAACGGCTACCTCGATCGGATGCTGCACGCATGACCGAAACCACCGGCGGGCCGGTAAGGTCGTCGGCTGTGGAGGAGCTGGATCGTCAGATCGTGGAACTGCTCATGGCCGACGGGCGGATGAGCTACACGGACCTGGGCAAGGCCACCGGCCTTTCCACCTCGGCGGTGCACCAGCGGGTGCGCCGGCTGGAACAGCGCGGGGTCATCCGCGGGTACGCCGCGATCGTCGACGCCGAGGCCGTCGGGCTCTCGCTGACCGCGTTCATCTCGGTCAAGCCGTTCGATCCCAGCGCGCCCGACGACATCCCCGAGCGGCTGGCCGACGTCGCCGAGATCGAGGCGTGCCACTCCGTGGCGGGGGACGAGAACTACATCCTCAAGGTGCGGGTCGCGACCCCGATCGAGCTGGAGCACCTCCTCAGCCGGATCCGCACCCTCGCCGGCGTCTCCAGCCGCACGACGGTGGTCCTCTCCACCCCGTACGAGTCCCGCCCGCCGCGCATCTGAGGGCCGCCCGCCGAGCGCCCCGGCCCAAACCGTGGGAAGGCCGCGGGGCACCCGGACAGGGGTCGGACAGGGGACCCCGGGGGCGGGGAGGCGCGTCTGCCCGGCAGACTGTGGCGCATGCGCCCCAGTACCCCAACGACGACCAGGCCCTCGGCGGAGGGCACCCCCCGCGGCACCACCGTGATGCTGCGCGGCGGCTTCGTGTACAGCCCCGCCGACCCCTTCGCGACGGCGATCGTCGTGGACGGCGGCACCGTCGCCTGGGTCGGCGGGGAAGCCGCCGCCGACTCCTTCGCCGACGGCGTGGACGAGGTCGTCCAGCTGGACGGCGCCCTGGTGACCCCGGCGTTCACCGACGCGCATGTGCACACCACCGCCACCGGCCTCGCCCTGACCGGCCTCGACCTGACGAGCGCGGTGTCCCTGCCGGAAGCCCTGGCCAGGACCGCCGCGCACGCGGCGGCGCACCCCGCCGACCGCGTCCTGCTCGGGCACGGCTGGGACGAGACCCGCTGGCCCGAGCAGCGCCCGCCGACGCGCGCGGAGCTGGACCGAGCGGCCGGCGGCCGGCCGCTGTACCTGTCGCGTACCGATGTGCACTCCGCGGCCGTCAGCAGCGCCCTGGCCGCGCTCGTACCCGGCCTCGCCGGGCTGCCGGGGCACCACCCGCAGTCGCCGCTGACCCGCGACGCGCACCACGCCGTACGCCGGGCCGCCTACGCCGCCGTGACCCCCGCCCAGCGGGAGGCCGCCCAGCGGGCGGCGCTGGAGCACGCGGCGGCGCAGGGCATCGGCTCGCTGCACGAGTGCGCCGGGCCCACCATCTCCTCGCAGGACGACCTGACGGGCCTGCTGGCGCTGGCCGCGGCGGGGGAGGGGCCGCGGGTGTTCGGCTACTGGGGCGAGCCGGTGCGCACACCCGCCGACCTCGACCGGGTCCGCGACCTCGGCGCGGTCGGCGCCGCGGGCGACCTGTTCGTGGACGGCTCCCTCGGCTCGCACACCGCCTGCCTGCACGCCCCCTACGCCGACGACGCGGCCACCACGGGCGTGTCGTACCTGGACGCCGAGACCATCGCCCGCCACCTGCTGCTGTGCACGCAGGCGGGCGTGCAGGCCGGTTTCCACGCCATCGGGGACGCGGCCGTCGACGCCGTCGTGGCAGGGGTGCGGGCCGCCGCGGAGGCGGCCGGCCTGGACCGGGTGCGCGCCCTGCGGCACCGGGTCGAGCACGCCGAACTGCTGACCGGTGCCGCCCTGGCGGCCTTCGCCGAACTCGGCCTGGTCGCGTCCGTGCAGCCGGCCTTCGACGCGGCCTGGGGCGGCCCCGACGGGATGTACGCGGCCAGGCTCGGCGCCGAGCGGGCCGCCGCGCTCAACCCGTACGCCGCGCTGACCCGGGCCGGGGTGCCGCTCGCGCTCGGCTCCGACAGCCCGGTCACCCCGCTCGACCCGTGGGGCACGGTGCGGGCCGCCGCCTTCCACCGCACACCCGGGCACCGGATCTCCGCCCGCGCGGCCTTCACCGGGCACACCCGCGGCGGCTGGCGGGCGATCGGCCGGGACGACGCCGGCGTCCTGGTGCCGGGCGCGCCGGCCGACTACGCGGTGTGGAGCGTCGGCGACCTGGTCGTCCAGGCCCCCGACGAGCGGGTCGCGAACTGGTCGACCGACCCGCGCTCCGGCACCCCCGGCCTGCCCGATCTGACCCCGGGCGGTGAGCTGCCGACCGCGCTGCGTACGGTCGTCGCCGGCCGGACGGTCCACCGGCGGCCGAACGGGTGACCTGCGGCGCCCCCGGATGCGGCCGAACGGTGCTGCCTCGGCCGCGTCGGGCGTGTCGCACCCCGTGCGGCCGGTCCGCACTGACCTGCTGATTTGGTGAAACCCCGCAGGTCAAAGGGCTGTTGACAGTTGCCGGTCGGAGGCGAGTAGGTTCGGCGACGTCCACCACAGGACGTCGAACCGGGGGTCCTCCGCGCTTGTGTCGACCGCCGCTGGGCCATGGGGTGTCGCGCCGCACGTGCACGCCGCCACTGGCAGCCAGGTCCAGCGCGCACGACTCGGAACGCGGCTCGCCAGTGGGCCTCTCCGCCCGTGAGGGTACGGAGGGTGAGCGCCGCCCGATCGGCAGGTGTGACCCGGGAAGGGCCCGGAAGCCCAGTAGACAACGGCCTTGGTACGACCCGCAGCCGGCGGGTCCCAGGTCGGCCCGAAGGGCATCCGGGCCCGTCCCGCAGACCAGCCGCGCGGGACGCGGACTTCTGGCGGGGTGCGGCGCAGTGGGAAGCTTTGCGCATCCGCGGCCCACCCTCGCGCCATCACGAGGTACGGTCGCCTTCACCACCCCTCCACCTGCAGGAAGGCCGCGACCGTGCGCCTGCGCCCCGAAGCCGCCCCCGCGGCGCCCCCGGCGGATCCCGGTGTACCGGAAACGGAGCCCGGCGCCCCGCTGGACGAGCCGGAGCGCGGCGCCGCCGAGCAGCCGCCGGCTCCGGCGCGCGCCTCGCGGCGCGGCCGGTTCGCCGCCCTGGCCAGGAAGTCCGCGCCCGGCAGCGCGGTCGCCGCGGCGAGCGGCCTGGCGCTGGCCGCCGCCTTCCCGCCCTACGGCCTGTGGCCGCTGTCGGTGGCCGCGGTGGCCGCGCTGTCGCTGCTGACCCGCGGCAGGACCGTACGCCAGGGCGCCTGGCTCGGCTTCGCCTTCGGGTGGCCCTTCTTCATCTGGCTGCTCCAGTGGCTGCACACCGTCGGCTGGGACGCCGTGGTGGGCCTGGCCGCGATCGAGGCGGCCTTCCTGGCCGCGCTGGGCGCCTGCCTGGTGCTGGGCCAGCGGCTGCCCGGCTGGCCGCTGTGGGCCGCCTGCCTGTGGGTGGCCGAGGAACTGGCCAGGGACCGGCTGCCCTTCGGCGGCTTCCCGTGGGGCCGGCTGGCCTTCGCCAACACCGGCTCGCCCTACACCCCGCTGGCCGCGCTCGGCGGCGCCCCGCTGGTGACCTTCGCGGTGGCGCTCAGCGGCACCCTGCTGGCCTGCGCGGCGCTCGCGGCCGTACGGCTGCGTCCGGCCGGTGCGCGGTCCGTACGGGCCGTCCTGCCGGCCGCGGGGGCCCTGGCGCTGTCCGCGGCGGTGCTGCTGGCCGGGCTGTCCGTACCGGTGCCGACGAACGCCACCGACCACGTGCGGATCGCCGTGGTGCAGGGCAACGTCCAGCAGCCGGGCCTGCACTTCCTGGGCCGGCCGATGATGATCCTGGACAACCACGTCAAGGCCACCCTCAAGCTCGCCGCCGACATCAAGGCGGGCCGGGTGCCCAAGCCGGACCTGGTGCTGTGGCCGGAGAACTCCTCCGACCTCGACCCGTTCACGAACCCGGCCGCCTACGACAGGATCACCGAGGCCGTGCGGGCGGTCGGCGTGCCCGTGCTGGTCGGCGTCCTGGTGGACGGCCCCGACGCCGACCACGTGCAGAACGAGGGCATCGTGTGGGACCCGGTCGACGGCCCCGGCGCGCACTACACCAAGCAGCACCCGGTGCCGTTCGGCGAATACGTGCCCTTCCGCGAGGAACTGACCAAGGTCATCAGCCGGCTCGACGAGATCCCGCGCGACTTCTACCCGGGCAGGACCACCGGTGTGCTGCAGATCGGCCCGGCCAGGCTCGGCGACGTGATCTGCTTCGAGGTCGCCTACGACGGCATCGTGCGCGACACCGTCAACGCCGGGGCGCGGGCCATCGTCGTACAGACCAACAACGCCACGTACGGCAGGACCGGCCAGCCCGAGCAGCAGCTGGCCATGTCCCGGCTGCGCGCCATCGAGCACGGGCGGACCGTCGTCACGGCCGCGACCAGCGGGATCAGTGCGATCGTCGGCCCTGATGGCAAGATCGAACAGCGCAGCAGGGAATTCACCCAGCAGGTGCTCAGCGCCGACATCCCGCTGCGCGACGGCACAACGCTCGCCGATCGCGTCGGTGCGGCACCCGAGTGGACCCTCGCTATGGTGGGGCTTCTGTCCTGTGCGGCCGCCCTCGCGCTCGGCAGGCGGGACCGTCCCCGCACCACGAAAGGACAAGAACAGCAGTGAACGACGGCGAGCAGCGGAACTTCGGGCCGCTCGGCAAGGTTCTGGTCATCATCCCGACGTACAACGAGGCCGAGAACGTCGTGCCGATCGTGCAGCGGGTACGGGCCGCGGTGCCCGAGGCCGAGATCCTCGTCGCCGATGACAACAGCCCCGACGGCACCGGCAAGATCGCCGACGAACTGGCCGCCGCCGACCAGGCGGTGCGCGTCCTGCACCGCAAGGGCAAGGAAGGCCTCGGCGCCGCCTATCTGGCCGGCTTCCGCTGGGGCATCGACCACGGCTTCGACGTCCTGGTCGAGATGGACGCCGACGGGTCGCACCAGCCCGAGGAACTGCCCCGGCTGCTGACCGCGCTCAAGAGCGCCGACCTGGTGCTCGGCTCGCGCTGGATCCCCGGCGGACGGGTGGTGAACTGGCCCAGGAGCCGCGAGATCATCTCCCGCGGCGGCAGCACGTATTCACGGCTGATGCTCGGCGTCACCATCCGCGACGTCACCGGCGGATACCGGGCCTTCCGCAAGGAGACCCTGCTGGGCCTGGGCATGGACGAGGTCGCCTCGGCCGGCTACTGCTTCCAGGTCGACCTGGCCTGGCGCGCGGTCAAGGCCGGCTTCCACGTGGTGGAGGTGCCGATCACCTTCGTGGAGCGGGAGCGCGGCGACAGCAAGATGAGCCGCAACATCGTCGCCGAGGCCTTCCTGCGGGTCACCGCGTGGGGCATCAGCGACCGGGCGGGCAAGATCACCGGCGGCCGGCCGGAGGCCGCGGGCGAGGCCGGGGCGCAGCCCGTGTCCGGCGCCACCGCGGAAACCGACGCCGACGCCGGCACCGGGATCGTCGCCGAGGCGGGCCGGCCGTCGCCCTCGTAGGGACTAGCCGAGGATGTTCACCGCCCGCGCCACCACCAGCACCACCGTCAGCAGCGACACCGCCGACTGCGCGAGCATCAGCGCCTTCGCCCACCGCGTCATCGGCATCACATCGGTCGGGCTGAACGCGGTGGAGTTGGTGAACGACAGGTAGAAGTAGTCGAAGAACGCCGGCTCCCAGTGCGCCGGCGCCAGGTCGGGCGACTGCATCTGGACGAACAGGAAGTCCGGCACGTCCCGCTCGCCCTGGGCGCGGGCGGCCGGACCGCCGCGGTCCAGCTCCCAGTACAGCAGTGCGAAGATCACCATGTTCGTCAGCCAGATCGCGCCGCCGGTCAGCAGCAGCGTCCCGGCCGGGGCCTTCTCGGTGCCGCGGATCAGCGCCGCCACCAGGCGTACCGCCGCGTAGGCGTTGGCGCCGCCGATGACCACCGCGAGCCCCAGGCCCAGTGCCCGGTAGGTGCGCGAGCCGCGCTCGATGCGGTGCGGGTTGCCCGCGATCAGCGCCACCAGCAGCGCCAGCTCCACGGCCGGCATCAGCCAGCGCGGATGAACGGCCAGCCGGGACGGCAGCGCCAGTTGGATGACCACCACGGCCAGGACCGCGGCGGTCGAGGCCCAGCGCGCCTCCCCCCGGGTGACCCGGCGCCAGGCCGGTGCCACCCGGCGCTGGGCCGCGGCCAGCTCGTCCTGGGCGGGTGCGAGCAGCGTCTCGATCCTGGCCAGCCGCTCCGCGAGGACGTCCGCGCCGGGCTGCGGGCGGGCTCCTTCGTACGGCCCGGCCGCGTCGTGCGGGCCGCCGCCGGGCGGCTCGGGTGCGGGGTCCTGCGGGTTGTGCGTCACCTGGCACATCGTGTCGCCACGGCGGTGCCGAGTCCACCGCGGGCCGCCGGTCCCCACTCGGCCTTTGCCTGCTCTTTGGCACACTTGAGCTATGACGACGAGTACACCGCCCCCTGTCCGCCCGCGCCCCGCGCAGCCGCGGCGGCGCTCCCGCGCTCGCACTGTGGTGCCGCTGGTGATCGCGGCCTGGGCGGTGCTGGAGATCTGGCTACTGGTGCTGGTGGCCGAGGCCACCAGCGGCCTGGTGGTGCTGCTCTGCATCGTCGCGGGCTTCGTGCTGGGCGCGGCGGCCGTCAAGCGGGCCGGGCGCAGCGCCTGGCGCAACCTGACGTCCGCGGTGCAGCAGCAGCAGAACGCCGCCCAGGGCACGGCTCAGGGCGCCACGGTCGCGCCGCTGGGCGGCGGGCGCACCGGGCTGCACATGCTGGGCGGGGTGCTGCTGATCATCCCCGGCTTCCTCTCCGACGCGGTCGCGCTGGTGCTGCTCTTCCCGCCGACCCGCAAGCTGGCCGGCTCGCTGGCCGAGCGCGCCGCCGAGCGGTCCCTGCGCCGCCATCCGCCGGCGGCGGCGGACCCCGGCTCGCTGGGCGACTTCTTCCAGCAGGCCCAGCAGGCCGGTGGGCAGACCCGTATCCACCGCCCCGGCGGCAAGGTCATCCAGGGCGAGGTCGTCGACCGGGACGAGCCGCCGAAGGACTGAGCGCGCCCTGCCCGGGGCGGCCCCGCGGGGCCGCCCCGGGAGAGGACGTCCGGACCAGGAAAGGCCCCCGCGGACTGCCCCGCGGGGGCCTTCGGGCACGAGAGCCCGGGCGCGCGGGCTGGTGGGCACGAGAGTTTCCAGGCGGCGGGGTTTCGGAGGCGTACGGCTTTCGGACACGACAAAGCCGCCCGGCGGAAAACGCAACACTGCGTTCCGCGCCGGGCGGGAAGGTCGGGGCTGCCCCCGGACGTCACCCGGGGGGCCGGTCTCAAGCGGTCTTGCGGTTGTCCCGCGGATGCACCGCGATGTTCATCGCCCCGGAGCGCAGGACGGCCAGCCGTTCGGCCAGCACCTCCTCCAGCTCCTCGAGCGTGCGCCGCTCCATGAGCATGTCCCAGTGCGTGCGCGCGGGCTTGGTGGTCTTTTCCTCCGGGCCCTCTCCGTCCACCAGGAGAGCGGTCTGGCCGCAGGCGCGGCACTCCCACTCCGGCGGAATCTCGGCCTCCACCGAGAACGGCATCTCAAAACGATGTCCGTTCCGGCATGCGTACTCAACGGTCTGGCGCGGGGCCAGATCGATACCGCGGTCGGTCTCGTAGCTGGTGGCCCCGAGTCGCGTGCCGCGGAGAGCTCGCTCACTCATGAATCGTGCCTCCCGGGCTTGGTCGCCCACAGGACAGGTGTCGCTGTCGTCGTCATCCGGTCAACGTCCGGTCGGCGGTGAAGATTCCCGATGCGGGATATGCGTCGCCCGTCGTGTCGCCCCTGTTTCTACCCACCGGCGCCCGGTTTGTCACATCTGAGGGGAGATGTCACCCGGTGTTGTCATGTCTTTTGCGTGCAGTAACGGTCAAGCTATCGGGCCAACCGCGTACACTACCGGTCCGCGCCGCCTCAGGGTAAATCGTGTCCGCGGCCTCGCGTTCCCGGAGGCCCGGGCCCGCCGGTGCGGCGGCGCTGGGTCGCGTACCCGCCCCGGAGCCGCCGAAAACCCGCAGGAAGAACTGCGCGAGCGGGCCGATCGCCAGCGCGTAGAGCACGGTGCCGACGCCGACCCCGCCGCCGAGCACGAAACCGGCGGC
The DNA here is from genome assembly GCF_036815005.1 of Streptomyces sp. IBSBF 2435. Lineage (NCBI taxonomy): Bacteria > Bacillati > Actinomycetota > Actinomycetes > Kitasatosporales > Streptomycetaceae > Streptomyces > Streptomyces sp. IBSBF 2435. The sequence continues at coordinate 13,305 of NZ_JAJSYW010000167.1, forward strand.
GAGTACGGCCAGTTCGATGCCGGTGCGGATCAGCCGCAGCGAGCGTCCGGTCCTGCGGTGCAGCCCGGTCATCAGGCCGTCCCGCGGTCCTGGGCCGAGGCGGGCGGCGATGTAGAGGCCGGTCGCCAGCCCGTTGAACAGCACGCCGGCGAGCAGCAGCGGGACACGGGCGCTCAGCGCCTCCACGTGCGGGACCAGCGCGCAGGTCGCGTCGATCGACGCGCCGACCAGGACGACGTTGGACACGGTGCCCAGCCCAGGCCGCTGCCGGATCGGCCACCACAGCAGCAGGACCACCGCACCGACGAGAATGGAGATGGTGCCGATGCTGATCCCGGTGTGCCGGGACAGGCCCTGGTGGAAGACATCCCACGGGTCCAGGCCGAGGTCGGCGCGGATCACCAGGCCGTCGGTCACGCCGTAGAGGACCAGGCCGACGTAGAGCCGTACGAGGCGGCCCACCGGAAGCGGGCCACGCGGGAAGGCGGGTGGACGGAACGGGAACAGGCGAAACGGTGACAACGGAACCCCCCTGGCGGTCGTGCGAGCGCGCATGCCACTGTGTGGCCTGCAAGGGGAATGAATCCATGGCCAATCCGCGGAAGGTGGACTGAATTACATGTCGCAGTGGACTGCGTCGGTGAGCGCGGCACATCTGGCCCGGCTCCTGGAGCCGGGACCGCCGGCCGGCGGTGGCGGCCGCAAGCTGCCCGCCTACCGCGGACTGGCCGACGGGGTAAGGCTGCTGGTGCTCGAAGGCCGGGTCCAGGTCGCGGCCAGGCTGCCCGCGGAGCGGGAGCTGGCGCTCGCGCTCGGGGTCAGCAGGACCACCGTGGCGGCGGCGTACGAGGCGCTGCGCGCCGAGGGCTTCGCGCGGTCGCGGCGCGGCGCCGGCAGCTGGACGGCGATCCCCGAGGGGCATGTGCTGCCCACCCGCAGCCTGGAGCCGCTGCCGCCGGACGCCGCGGGCTCCGTCATCGACCTCGGCTGCGCCGCGCTGCCCGCACCCGAGCCCTGGCTGACCCGCGCCATGCAGGGCGCCCTCGCCGAACTGCCCGCGTACGCCGCCACCCACGGCGACTTCCCCGCGGGCCTGCCGGTGCTGCGCGAGGCCATCGCCGACCGCTACACCGCGCAGGGCGTGCCGACCATGCCCGAGCAGATCATGGTGACCACCGGGGCGATGGGGGCGATCGGGGCCGCGGCCCGGCGGGTGGTCGGCTTCGGCGAGCGGGTCGCCGTGGAGTCGCCCAGCTACGCCAATGTGCTGGAGCTGTTCCGCGAGACCGGGGCGCGGCTGGTGCCGGTCGCGCTGCGCGAGGACCTCGGCGGCTGGGACATGGGCGCGTGGCGCCGGGTGCTGCGGGACGCGGCACCGCGGATGGCGTACGTGATGCCGGACTACCACAACCCGACGGGGACGCTGATCGGCGACGAGGAGCGGCGCGAGCTGGTCGAGGCGGCGCGGGCCGCGGGCACGGTGGTCGTGGCCGACGAGACGATGGCCGAACTCACCCTGGACGGGGCGGAGTCGGGCGTACGTCCGATGGCCGCGTTCGACCGCGGCGGGACCGTGATGACGGTGGGCTCCGCCAGCAAGGCGGTGTGGGCCGGGTTGCGGATCGGCTGGGTCAGGTCCACGCCCGACGTGGTGCGGCGGCTGGTCTCGGCCCGCGCCTACCTCGACCTCGGCTCGCCGGTCGTCGACCAGCTCGCCGTCGCCTGGCTGCTGCGGGGCGGCGGCTGGGACCAGGCGCTGGCCACCCGGCGGGCGCGGGCCCGCGAATGCCGCGACGACCTCGCGGCGGCGCTGCGCGAGCGGAATCCCGGGTGGGACTTCACGGTGCCGCGCGGCGGTATGACGATGTGGGTGCGCACCGGGGACGTCTCCGGCTCCCGGGTCGCCGTGGCCGGCGAGCGCCTGGGCGTCCGCGTGCCCTCGGGACCCCGTTTCGGTGTGGACGGCGCCTTCGAGTCCTACGTCCGGATCCCCTTCACGGTCAGCGGCACGACGGCGGTGGAGGCGGCGATGCGGCTCGCCGCGGCGGCGGATCTCGTCCGTTCGGGCGCGGCGCCCGACGCAGAGGCCACGGGCCTCTTCGTCGCCTAGCCCCTCCGGGGGCGCGGCGGTTGTGCGGTCCCCCTCCCGCAAAGGGTTGCGCCTCCCCGCGCGCGGGCCGCGGGGTGCCGCTGCGTCGCCGGGTACGCATCGCCCCGGGGACGAGGGTCCGACGGCTCCCCTTCCGCAAGGGGGCGCCCCCCGGGGGGCGCGGGGAACTGTGCGAGCAACCACCCGCCGGCCGGTGGTCCGGATGCGACAGCAACATTTCCTTTCGGCCGGTGACGACCCGCGCCCCGACGGGGCTGAGCGCGCAGTTCCCCGCGCCCCTGTAGGGCGCCCTGTGACGTAGCGGCACCCCGACCCCGTGCCCGGGGAGCGCCACCCGGGGACGCAGCAGCCCCCGACCCCGTGCCTGGGGAAGGGCGCCCCCTTCACGCGGTGGCACCGCAGGCCCGTGTCAGCGGAAGGGCGCCCGGGGGAAGCAGCAGCCCCCGAACCCCGCGGCAGCGGGTGGGTGCCCGAGGGGGCGAGGGGAGCGCCGACCTTGGTCAACCGAGGTCGGCGACGGTGCGGATGACGGCCTCCTTGCGGAGGAGCGCGGGGGCGGGGT
>NZ_JAJSYW010000168.1:0-15908 GCF_036815005.1 Streptomyces sp. IBSBF 2435
GCCGTCCCCGACCCCCACCCCGAGCGACGGGTCCGGCGGGAGCGGCGACGGCGGCACGGCTCCGTAAAGCACCGGTCAGCCGGCCGTGGCGGCGGCCACCAGCTCCGCCCGGTGCGCGCGGGCCGTGGCCATCAGCCCGTCGAGCGCGTCCCGGGTCCGTACGAGATCGGCGATGTGCGCGGAGAGCCGGTCGCGCTCCAGCTCCATGCGGGCGATCGCGGCGTCGGAATTGGTCTGGCTGGGCGCGTCGACGCAGGGCAGCAGCCCGGCGATGGTGCGGCTGGACAGGCCGGCCGCGTACAGCCGCTGGATGAACGCGACCCGCTCGACCTCGGCTTCCGTGTAGTGCCGCTGCCCGCTGGCGCTGCGGGTGCTGGCGAGCAGCCCCTGCTCCTCGTAGTAGCGCACCGACCGGACGCTCACTCCGGCCCGCGCCGCCAGTTCCCCGATCCGCACGGTGTCCTCCTGACCGGGTCCGCCGGCCTGTGACCTGCGTCATACCGGCTTGCCTCTGACATGGATGTGAGGTTTTAGCGTAGCTCTCGTGCCCGAGATCCGGGCACCGAGGACCACAAGGGATCCGACGTGACCTCTCTCTTCACCAGCTACCGGCTCGGCGGGCTGACTCTCCCCAACCGCACGGTCATGGCCCCGATGACCCGGATCAGGGCCGCCGCCGGCGGTCTGGCGACGCCGTCGATGGCGGCCTACTACGCCCAGCGGGCCACGGCCGGGCTGATCGTCAGCGAGGGCGTGCAGCCCAGCGCGATCGGGCAGTCCAACCCGGGGACGCCGGGGCTGCACACCGACGAGCAGGTCGCCGCGTGGCGCCCCGTGACCGCCGCCGTCCACGCCAACGGCGGACGGATCTTCGCCCAGCTCATGCACGGCGGCCGGGTCTCGCACCCCGACACCATCGGTACGCGGCCGGTCGGACCCTCGGCCGTCGCCGCCGTCGGTGACGTGTTCACTCCGACCGGGCCGCAGGCCGCCCCGGTGCCGCGCGCCCTGGAGACCGCGGAAGTGCCCGAGCACGCGCGGTCCTACGCCGAGGCCGCCCGCCGCGCGGTGGACGCCGGATTCGACGGCGTGGAGCTGCACGGCGCCAACGGCTACCTGATCTCGCAGTTCCTGTCGTCCAACGCCAACCTGCGCACCGACCGCTACGGGGGCACGGTCGCCCACCGGATCCGCTTCGCCGTCGAAGCCGTCGCCGCGACCGTCGAGGCCGTCGGCGGTGACAGGACCGGCATCCGGCTGTCACCCGGCGGTACGTTCTGGGGGGTCGAGGAGAGCGATGTCCCCGAGCTGTACGCCGCGTTGCTGACCGAACTGGCCGGCCTCGGGCTCGCCTACGTCCACCTCGAAGCCACCGCAGACGAGGACGTCCTGGTCGGCCTGCGCCGGGCCTGGCCGGGCACCCTCGTGATGAACCCCGTCTACCCGATGGGGCCGAAGCAGGCCGGCCGCGACGACGCCGACCACTGGCTCGGCCTGGGCGCCGACCTCATCAGCTTCGGCCGCGCCTTCCTCGCCAATCCCGACCTGGTCGAACGGCTCAGGCGCGGACTCCCGATCGCCCCGGTCGACGAGGCCACGTACTACCAGGGCGGCGACGCGGGGTATCTCACCTACCCGGCCCACCAGCACGTGGTGTGAGGCCGCGGCGCGGCTTGGCCGCGCGGAGTCGGGGCACGCGAGGGACATGGACCCCAGCGCGCGTGACGTGTCCGGCCCGGCCTTCGTCCTGGGCGGTGGTGGCGCCCTGGGCGCCTACGAAGTCGGCATGCTCAAGGCGCTGTTCGCCGCCGGGGTGAAGCCGGGCCTGGTGCTGGGCACGTCGGTCGGCGCGATCAACGGGGCCGCCGTGGCCGCCGAGCCGTCGCAGGCCGCGGTGAGCGAACTGATCGACCTGTGGACGGGTTTGGGCCGGGCGGGGGTGTTCGCCGGTTCGCTGGTCGGACGGCTGTCCACCGCGGTACGCAGCCGCACCCACCTCTACACCCCGGCGCAGCTGCTCGACCTGCTGGGCGACCATCTGCCGGTCGCCCGCATCGAGGAGCTCGCGGTGCCCTTCCAGTGCGTGGCGGCGAGCATCGAAAACGCCGCCGAGCACTGGTTCGAGAGCGGTCCGCTGGTCGAGGCGGTGCTCGCCTCGTCCGCCGTGCCGGGGCTGCTGCCGCCGGTCAAACTCGGCGGCGAGCACTTCGTGGACGGCGGGCTGGTCAACAGCATCCCGGTGGGCAGGGCCGTCGCCCTGGGCGCCCGCGAGATCTATGTGCTGCAGGTCGGCCGGATCGAACGGCCCCTCACCCCGCCCAGATTGCCGTGGGAGGTCGCCACCGTGGCGTTCGAGATCGCCCGCAGGCACCGCTTCGCCCGCGACATGGCCGACCTGCCGCCGCACGTCACCGTGCATGTGCTGCCCAGCGGCGCGGCCTCGGGCGAAGTGGGCGGGACCTTGCGCCAGTTGCGCCACCGGGCCTTCGGGCAGACGGCCGAGCGCATCGAACGGGCCTACGCGGCCTCGTCGCGCTACCTGGACTCCGCCTTCGACGCCGCGGACGGCCCGGCGTGAAGCGCCCCGTGACAGGCGGCCGGGCCGAGCGCGCGGGGCGGGGCGGCCCGGCGGCGAGCCTGCCGCGTGCCTCGCGGGAGGCCGAGCGCGTGCTGCCCGGGGAGGCGGTCCGCCCGGCCGACACCACCGCGGCCGGGGAAGCGATACCGGCGCAGGCCGCCCGCCCGGCCGCCCGCGCTGCGTCCGGCGGACCCGCGCACCCCGCGCCCGGCGCGGGACCCGTACGTCCGTCCCCGGGACTCGGCTCCGCGCTGGTCACCGCGGGGCGGCGGACCGTCACCACCGTGCTGCTGATCGCGCTGATCCCGGTGGCCGCGGCCCTGGTTGTCGCCGTGAGCGTGCTCAGCGCGCCCGTGTCGCTGGTCGCGCGCGGGCCGTGGCGCCCGACACGCATGGCCTGCTTCCTGCTGGTCTACCTCGTGGTGGACCTCGCGGGGCTGCTGGCCGCCTCCGTGCTCTTCCTGCGCGACCCCCTCGGCGGGCCGGCCGCGCGGAACCGGCGGGCGGCCGAGGCCTTCGGGGTGCTCGCCCGGCTACTGGCCGTCCTGCGCCGGGTGGCGGAACGGCTGTTCGGGCTGCGGGTGGAGGTGACCCCCGCGCTGCCCGCCGCCGCCCGGACTCCGGACGTGCCGCTGGTGGTCCTCGGGCGGCACGCGGGTCTCGGCGACTCCTTCCTGCTGCTGCAGATGCTGCTCACCGAGGCGGGTCTGCTGCCGCACACCGTGCTCAAGGGGGTGCTGCGCGCCGATCCGTGCCTCGACGTCCTGCTCGGCCGGGTGCCGCACTGCTTCCTGCCCCCGGCCCACGGCACCGCCGAGGACGCGATCGCGGCACTGGCCACGGGGCTGCGGCCGAGGGACGCGCTGGTGATCTTCCCCGAGGGCGGCAACTTCACCCCGCGCCGCCACCGCCGGGCCGTCGCGCGGCTGCGCCGCCTCGGCCAGTACCGCCGGGCCGCCCGCGCGGCCCGGCTGCACTACGTACTGCCGCCGCGGGACGCCGGAAGCCTCGCGGTGCTGGCGGCGGCGCCCACCGCCGACGTGGTCTTCGTCGCGCACGCGGGCCTCGACGTCATCGCCTCGCCGCGCGCCGCCTGGACGTTCCTGCCCTTCCGGCGGCCGGTCCTGGTCCACTGGTGGCGGATACCGGCCGCCGACATCCCGCGAAGCGACGAGGCGCGCAGCGAGTGGCTGCTCGGGCAGTGGGAGCGGATGGACCGCTGGACGGCCGAGCAGGCGGTCGCGGCGACGCCCCACGTGTAGAAGCGCCCCGGCTCCCGGAGTTGTACAACCGGGCGCCGGGGCATACGCCTATCCCGCCTGAGGCGCGAGGGCGTCCTGACTCACAGGGTGCGTTCGAGGCGGTCGGCCATCAGCTTCACGAAGCGGGCGGGGTCGGCCAGTTCGCCGCCCTCGGCCAACAGGGCGAGGCTGTGGACGAGTTCCGCGGTCTCGCCGAGGCCGGCGTCGTCCGGGCGCTCGGTGTGGGTCCGGTTGAGGCCGACGACCAGCGGGTGCTTGGGGTTGAGTTCGAGGATCCGCTTGGAGTGCGGGATCTCCTGGCCCATCGCCCGGTAGATGTTCTCCAGCGCCGGTGTCACGTCGTGCGTGTCCGAGACGACGCAGGCGGGCGAGACGGTGAGCCGGGAGGAGAGCCGTACCTCCTTGACGTCGTCGCTCAGCCGGTCGGTCATCCAGGCCAGCAGGCCCGCGTACTCCTCCTGCTGCTTCCCGCGCTCGGTGTCCGCGTCCTGCTTCTCCTGCGCGGTGCCGAGGTCGATCTCGCCCTTGGCGACGGAGCGGAACTGCTTGCCGTCGAACTCCGGGGCCGTGTCGACCCACACCTCGTCCACCGGGTCGGTCAGCAGCAGCACTTCGATGCCCCGGGCCTGGAACGCCTCCATGTGCGGCGAGTTCTCGATGGCCTGCCGGGACTCGCCGGTGAGGTAGTAGATGTGCTCCTGGCCGTCCTTCATCCGCTCCACGTACTGCGCCAGCGCGGTCGGCTGGTCCTTGTCGTGGGTGGTGGCGAAGGACGACACGGCGAGGATGGTGTCGCGGTTCTCGCGGTCGCTGAGCAGCCCCTCCTTCAGGACGCGGCCGAACTCCGTCCAGAAAGTGGCGTACTTCTCCGGGTGCGCGGTCATCAGGTCCTTGACCGTGGAGAGCACCTTCTTGGCCAGCCTGCGGTGCATGAGCTGGATCTGCCGGTCCTGCTGGAGGATCTCGCGCGAGACGTTGAGCGACAGGTCCTGCGCGTCCACGACGCCCTTGACGAAGCGCAGGTAGGGCGGCATCAGCGCTTCGCAGTCGTCCATGATGAAGACGCGCTTGACGTAGAGCTGGACACCGCGCTTGTAGCCCTGGAGGAAGAGGTCCTGCGGGGCGCGGGCCGGGATGAACAGCAGCGCCTGGTATTCGAAGGTGCCCTCGGCCTGGAGGCGGATGGTCTCCAGCGGGTCGGTCCAGTCGTGGCTGATGTGCTTGTACAGCTCGTGGTATTCGTCGTCGGTGACCTCGTCGCGCGAGCGGGCCCACAGCGCCTTCATGGAGTTGAGCGTCTCGGGCTCGCCCGGCCCGGCGTCGGCCCCCTCCGCGTCGGCGTCGGGTGCGGGTTGTGCGGCCATGCGGATGGGCCAGGTGATGAAGTCGGAGTAGCGCTTGACGATCTCCCGGAGCTTCCAGGGCGAGGTGTAGTCGTGGAGCTGGTCCTCGGAGTCCTCCGGCTTGAGGTGCAGCAGGATCGTGGTGCCCTGCGGCGCGTCCTCGACGGTCTCCACCGTGTACGTGCCCGCGCCGGTCGACGTCCAGCGGGTGCCCTGGCTCTCGCCCGCGCGCCGGGTCAGCAGCGTGACCTCGTCGGCGACCATGAAGCTGGAGTAGAAGCCGACGCCGAACTGGCCGATCAGCCCCTCGGCGTCCGACGCGCCGTCGGCCTCTTTCAGCTCGCGCAGGAACTTCGCCGTACCCGAATTCGCGATCGTCCCGATGAGTTCGACCACTTCGTCGCGCGACATGCCGACGCCGTTGTCCCGGACGGTCAGCGTGCGGGCCTTCGGGTCGGCGTCGAGGGCGATGTGGAGGTCGGACACGTCCGCGCCGAGCGAGTCGTCGCGGAGCGCTTCGAGCCGCAACTTGTCCAGGGCGTCGGAGGCGTTGGAGACGAGCTCGCGCAGGAACACGTCCTTGTTGGAGTAGATCGAGTGGATCATCATCTGCAGAAGCTGGCGCGCTTCCACCTGAAACTCGAACGTCTCTGTCGGCATTATCCGTTGGTCCTTCTCAAGGTCACCGGGTGACGGGTACTGACCTCAGCACTGTAGCCGCGGGACGCGACCGCGAAAGCGGCCTTCCCCCATCGGGCGCCCGCCCCCGCGGGCGGATCGCCGCCCCCGTCCCTGTCGGTGCCGAGGCCTAAGGTCGGTCGCGTGAACGACCTCGCCCAGCTCTTCGTCCGCGTCCTTGCCCGCGCCGAGCAGGAGTTCCCTGACCTTCCGCCGTGCGTCGGCGAGCGGGACGTCGCGGACGCCGAGGCCGCCCTCGGCTTCACCCTGCCGCCGGCGCTGAGCGGGCTGTACCGCCAGGTCGCCAACGGCGGCTTCGGCCCCGGCTACCGCCTGCTGCCGCTGACCGGCCCCGGACGTACCGCCGTCGCCGAATACGGTCCGCTGCGGACGGCCACCTGCGCGTACTGGCCCCGCGGCGTCCTGCCGATCCTGGACTGGGGCTGCGGCATGTACGCCGCCGTCGACTGCGTCGACCCCGCCGCGCCGGTCCTCCTGTTCGAACCCAACGCCGTACCGGACGACTGGGCCGACGCCTGGTTCCAGGACTCCCCCTCCCTGGCCCAGTGGCTGACCGCCTGGCTGGACGGCACCGGCTGGTGGGAGGAACACGTCATGCTCGCCGACGAGACGGCAGGCCCCGCCCCCTGGCCCGCCGCGTCCCACCGCCTGGCGGCAACCGGCTGAGCACCGGGCGCGGGTCCCCGCGGGTACGGGCCGCCCGGCTGGGTCAGTCGGTGGGGAGGGTCGCGTCGAGGTAGGCCTGGACCGGGGGGAAGAGGCCGTAGGGGACGCGGGCGGGGATGTCGGCGCGGGCGCACCAGGTCAGCTCGGCGAGTTCTTCGGCGTCGGCGACATACGCGGCGCCGCCGACGACCTCGCACGCCGTGTAGGACATCAGGCGCTGGGTCTTGGGGTGGACGCGCTCGCCGAGCAGGCGCAGGGCCACGACCTCCAGGCCGGTCTCCTCGCGGGTCTCGCGGACCGCGGCCTCCTGGGGGGACTCGCCCGGCTCGATCTCCCCGGCGGGGAACTGCCAGGAGAGCTGGCCCTCGGCGACCCGGCGGCGGACCATCAGGACGCACCCGTCATGAACGATGATCGCGGCCGCGATGCCGGGGCGCTCCGCGGCGGTCTTGTCGGTCATGGCTGGCCCTCCAGAGCTGCGGTGATCGGCGGAAAGATCGCCTCGGCGGGGATGAAGCGCGTGACGGCGTCTCTGCGAGCCCACATAACGTCCATGTTCTCCAGAATGTCGCTGTTCCGCGCTACACCGGCGAGGTAATCGCAGAGGAAGTACTCGCAGTGGACGCCGGTGAGCGGGTGCAGCCGGCTGCCCAGGCTGCGGCGTACGGCACAGTGCACGCCGGTCTCGGCGTGCGTCTCGCGCACGGTCACGGTCTCCGGGCGCACCCCCGGTTTGACCACGCCGGCCGGGAACTGCCAGGTGATGCCGGAGGCGTCGCCGTCGCGGCGGCAGACCAGCAGCACCTCACTCCCCCGCAGGACGACGGCGATCGCGACCCGCAGCACCTGCGCCCCGCCGCCCGCCGCCTCGCCGCCCTCGGCGCCGCGCGACGGCCCCGCACCGCCGGGGGCGGCCCGGGCCAGCAGGGCGAACCGCGCGCGGACCGCGGGGCCGGCCCGCTCGTAGGCGGCGTCCAGGAGCTGCTGCATCTCCGCCCGGGGGACGACGTCCGGGTACGCGTGCCAGGCCGCGACCGTACGCAGCGCGATGCCGAGGTGGTTGGCGAAGGACTCGTTGGTCATCCGCAGGGCGGCCTGGAGGACGCACGCACTCCGCCCGCTCCAGACGTCCACCACGTCCATGCGTCCCCCCTCGCATTCCCCTCGGGCCCGCTTCCCGCTCAACGGCAGGCAGCACTTCTGCACAGCCGCTGCACCCCCGCTGCACCGCCCGTACATCGCGTCAATTGCGGTCTTCCGCTTCACTCGTAGTCAGGCGGTTCCCCACCGTCCCGGGCTCAATCACTTCCCGTCGAATATGTCCCGCGGAGGTCTCTTGATGGCCTGTCCAAGCCCTCGAACGAGAGACGATCGCCAGCAGGATGGTTTCAGCAACACCGGGACCGTGCCGAAGAAGTGCCCGCGTCCGCAATTGCATGGAACCGCATCCGGCCAGTACCCGGTGCGTACGCGTCGACCGCCGGCCGCATGAGCCGAGGGCCGCCCCGGCGCGGGTAATGTCAGTCGAATGACGTGCTGAATGGTCGTCATATTGCTTACCGGGGGTCAACCGCCGGCAGCAGGCGGCCGGACGGCCCGACAGCCGAAAGGGAATCAATGGCCAAAGATCAGGAACAGACGGTGGAGCGCACCCTCGTGCTCCTCAAACCCGACGCGGTGGTACGCGGCATCGCCGGGCGGATCATCGCCCGCTTCGAGGACGCCGCCCTGAAGATCGTCGGCGTCAAGATGCGGCGGATGGACGCCGACCTCACCCGGCGCCACTACTTCGACCTGGAGGAGCGGCACGGCGCCGAGGTCTACGCCGTCACCTCCGCCTTCATGCAGCAGGGGCCGGTCATCGCCCTGGCGCTGGAAGGCTTCGGGGCGGTCGCCACCGTACGCAAGATCGTCGGCAGCACCTACCCGGACGAGGCGCCCGCGGGAACGGTACGCGGCGACTTCTCGCACTACAGCAGCGGCGCGAGCCTGGCCACGGGCAAGGCGGTGGCGAATCTGGTGCACGCCTCGGGCAACAGGGACGAGGCCGCCCAGGAGCTGGACCTGTGGTTCGCCAAGGACGAGTTGCACGACTACCGCACCCTCGCGGAGACCTTCACCTACTGAGCCGGAAACCGCGCCACCGACGCCGAGCAGTCGGGCACCGGGGCGTTGATCAGCGACGAAGCACCACCGTACGAAGAAGGGCACCATGATCAGCCAGACCCGCGCTGCCTCGGTCGAGGAGCTGGAGACCACCTTCCACAGCCAGTTGGCGACCGACCGGTGGGCGGCCACGGAGACGGCTTTCGCACTCGCGGTGCGGACCCGGGACGCCGGCGACTGGGCACGGTCACGCGAGTGGGTGGCGCAGTGCCTCCGGCTGCTGGCGGACTTCCCGGGCGAGACCCTGGAACAGGCCGCGACCACGCGTGTGTCGGTGGGTGGCGTACTGCTCCCGCACTACCTGCACGAGGGCGTCGTACGCGACCGGTTCGGCCGGCCCGCCTGACGCCCGCCCGCCCGCCCACTACCGGCGAATACGTCCACCACATCCAGGAAGGCGGCGACACCCTTGGCCACGGAGATCGAGATGCGCGCGCGCTTCGACAAGACCGCGCACGCCCGGCTCATTTCCCGTCTGGAGAACGACGGCGAAGATCTCGGATGCGACGACAAACGGATCTACTTCTACGTGCTGCCCGACAAATTGCTGAAGGTCACGGACAACACCGCGGCGGGCACGGCGAAGATCACACTCAAGATGAGCAAGATCGGTCAGGGCGCCGCATTTTCCGAGACGGAATTTCCGCTCGCGCGTGCGGATGTCGCCGCTGCCGTACGCGTCTTCAACGCGCTCGGTTTCGAGCCGGACATGCACGAGGCGTTCAATCGGCGGCACAACTTCCGCTTCCGCGGGGTGGAGATCGCGGTGAAGTGGAGCCAGGCATGGGGACACCACGCCGAGTTCGAAGTGCTGCTCGACGACGCACCCGGACAGGCGGCGGTGGACGAGGCGGAATCGCTCATTCGCTCGGTCGCCGCGGAATTGGCGGTTCCGCTCATGAGCGAGCGGGAACTCGCGGACTTCACAGCCGCGTTCGAGGCCGCGGAACGCGACCGCAAGGCGGGTGAGCGCCGGCCGGCACCCGCCGGCTGACGCGCCCGCCGTCCAGACCACCGAGGGGGGTGGACCAGATGCGCAGCACCACCGCACCGCAGGGACGTCCGGCCGAACCGGCCGCCGGGCCGCACGGATCAGCCGTCGGCCCGCACGAAGCGGCCGAACCGGCCGGAACGACCGGAACGACCGGAACGGCCAAAACGGCAGGGCCCGTCGGGCCGACCCGATCCGCCGAACCGGCAGGACCCGCCGAACCGGCAGGACCCGCAGGACCCGCAGGACCCGCAGGACCCGCCGTGAGCCTGGTCGAACTGGCCGCGCTCAAGCGCCTTCCGCGCCACCAGTACACCGACCGGGCCACCGTCCGCTGGATCGTGGCGAACAGGCCCGACTTCACCGACCGGCCCGCGCTCCGCCCGCCGCTGCGGCCCGCGTCCCTTCGGCTGCTGGCCAGGTCCGCCGTCCCGGCGGGCTGGTGGGCCGAGGCCAGGACGGCGGAGTCGCTGCACGGCACGCGGCACGCGATGCGTACGGCGGCGCTGGCCGCGATGCTCGCCGAGCGGACCGGGCTCGGCGAGGACGAGACCGCCGACCTCGTCCTCGCCGCCGCCGTGCACGACTGCCGCCGCCTGCACGACCAGGACGACCGGGGCCACGGGCGGCGCGCGGCGGCATGGCTGACGGAGCGGGCGGACCAGGTCTGGGCGCACTTCCGCCTCACCGCCGCGCCCCACCGCGTCGTACGCGCCGCCACCGCGATACGCCTGCACGACGTGCCCTACTCCGCCTTCACCAGCGGCGACACGGCAGATCACGCCCGCGCCGCCCGCGTCTGCGACCTCCTCAAGGCCGCCGACGCGCTCGACCGCTACCGGCTGCCGAAGCTGAGCTGGTGGCCGGACCCGGCCCACGTACGCATACGCCCCGATGTCTTCGACCGGCTCCGCGCGACCGCGTTCGACCTGGTGGTGCGGTCCGAGTCCGCCAGCCTGGCGGGTTGCGGCAACGAGCACGCCGTCCTGCGCGCCTTGGAACCCCTGGACCTGAGGGAGCTGCTTGCCTGATGGACGTCCGCGACGCCTACGAACAGTGGGCCGACGCCCACGCGTTCTTCGACACGGCGCCGATACCCGCCCCCGCCCCGCACCGGGGCGACCCGCTCGCCGCGCAGACCGGGCAGTGGGAACGCCGGCTGGCGGAGACGCCCAACGGCCACCTGCTGCGCGGCAACGCCCTCTTCGACGCGCTCCGGGGCGGCGGGACCCTGCATCTGCTGCACGTCACCCACGCGTTGGAGCGGATCACCGAGCACGGTGTGCTCCACCCCTCGGGCGGCTGCCTGGTCGGGAGCGTCTACTGCGCCCCGCTCACCCCTACGGACGGCGGCTTGCGCATGCACAACCTCGGCGCCTACATCCTCGACCGGGAGGCGCCCGCCTTCGTGGCGAGGTCGGGCGGCGCCCCGGACCGTACGCCCACCCCGCTGGTCTTCGAACTGCGCCTTCCCGAGCAGGCCTACCGCGGTCTGGCGGGTATCGACTACCTGCGCCTGGGCGGCATCCACCTCCAGATCTACAGCCGCCTCGAATACCTGCTCTCCAAGGCCGAACGGCACCGGCTGCGCGAGTCCGTCGTCAGCCGGACGAAGAACTGCACGGCCCTGCTCTCGATGGCGGCGGCCATCGCGTACGAAGGGGCCCGCGTGCCGCCCGGCTTCTTCCTGCGGCTGCTGGACGACGCCCTCCCGCGGCTGCCGATCCTGGGATACGTGTACTTCGAGGCGCTGGCGGAGTACCTGATGCTGCACTCGACGGCGCCGCGTACCGTACGGCTGGCCGCCGCCGGGGAGTTCGACAACTGGCTGTACAAGGAGATGCTCTTCACCACCCTCCCGCACACGGCCGGCCGGTTCGACCTCGCGACATTCCGCCCGCCGACCGGGGACTTCGACGCCTTTCTCGCCCGGATCGACAGCACCGCCGATCCGGCGCACGCCCGCGCGTACCTGACCGAGCGGATCAGCCACCTCATCGCCGCCCGGCTCTTCACCCGCGGGCAGGTCCCCGGGGCCTGGCACCACAGGCGCTGGGAGTTCGACAGCCTGACCGCCGAACTCGGGCCGCTGCTCGGCCACATGATCCACCGCGAACTGCGGACCTTCGGCCGCTACCCGGACTTCTACTTCTACTACGACCAGCACAAGGCGCTTCAGGCGTGGAACTACTGGAACCACATGGACATCGTGGTCCCCTTCAACGGCACCTTCCCGAAGGGCGAGGTCGGGATCAACCCCGCCTACCCCGACTTGGACTACCGGGTCTGGCGCGCCGAGCAGGACGCCGCCGGGCTGCTGCACCCCGTCGAGGAGCTGGCGCTGACCATCGCGCCGCGCCTGGTGGACATCAAGCACACGCTCATGCGCAGCAGCCGGTGGGCCGAACCGGCCGCACCCGCACCCGTGTAGGACGCGCCCCGCCCGGCGTCCGCATCCCCTTCCGCCCGCGACCCCGCGAGGACACCATGACGACCAGCCACCGTGATACCGCACGCCCCGACACCGCCGCCGGCGCCGCTCCGGGCGATCCCGACGACTTCGCGCACCGCCTCCGCGCCCTGCTGGCCGACCCGGCCACCCCGCACGGCCTCGCCCGTACGCTGCGGGCCACGGCCAAGGAGCTCGACCTCGCCGCCCACCACCGGGCCGGCCGGGCGGCCTGGCCCGACGGCCGGATCGACGGCACCCCCGGCACGGTCCAGATCGGCGGCGGCGCCCACCGCATCGACGGCTTCTTCAACATCGACGCGATACCGCCCGCCGACCTGGTGTGGGACGTGCGCGAGGGCATTCCGCTGCACGACGCCAGCGTGCGGTTCCTGTTCTCCGAGCACTTCCTCGAACACCTCGACTACCCGCGCTCGGCCCAGCACTTCGCCCGCGAGGCCCACCGCGTCATGGCCCCGGGCGGGCGGCTGGTCACCGGCGTCCCGGACGCCGCCCATGTCCTGGGACCGTACCCCGCGCCCGCGGCCGAGGCGGCCGAGATGATCGACCGCTGGTACGCCCACCGCACCTGCCGCGAGGACATTGCCACCTACCTCGACCTGATCAACTACGTCTTCCGCGACCAGGACGACGACCCCACCTACAACCCCCACTACTGGGCCTACGACTTCGACAAGCTCGTCCAGCTCTTCACCCAGGCCGGCTTCACCCGGGTCGAGCCGTGGGCCTTCGACCCGGCGATCGCGAACCCGAAGCGGGAGTGGGCGAGCGTGTACGTGGTGGCGACGAAGCAGCACGCGGCAGCCTGAGCGGGTCACCGCCGGCCCGCTGAGCGCAGGGCGACCAGGCCCGCCAGGTCGGCATCGCTCAGTTCGCTGAACGCCGCCTCGCCCGCGCTCAGCACCGAGTCGGCCAGTTCTCTCTTCTGCCGCAGGAGTTGGGCGACCCGGTCCTCGACGGTGCCCTCGGCGACGAGCCTGTGCACCTGGACGGGCCGGGTCTGCCCGATGCGGTGGGCGCGGTCGGTGGCCTGGTCCTCGACGGCCGGGTTCCACCAGCGGTCGTAGTGGATGACATGGCCGGCCCGGGTGAGGTTCAGGCCCGTGCCCGCGGCCTTGAGCGACAGCAGGAAGACCCGCTTCTCGCCGGCCTGGAAGGCGTCGACCATCCGCTCGCGGCGGCGGACCGCCGTACCGCCGTGCAGGAACAGGGCGTTCACACCGCGGTCCGCCAAGTGGCGTTCGATCAGCCGCCCCATGGCCACGTACTGGGTGAAGACCAGGGCGGAGTCGTCCTCGGCCAGGATCGTGTCCAGCAGGTCGTCCAGCAGCCGCAACTTGCCGGAGCGGCCCGGCAGTTTCGCGCCCGCCGGCTCCTTGAGGAACTGGGCGGGGTGGTTGCAGACCTGCTTCAGGCCGGTGAGCAGCTTCATCACCAGGCCGCGCCGCGCCATGCCCCCGCTGCCCTCGATCTCGGCCATCAGCTCGCGGACCAGGGCCTCGTAGAGGGAGACCTGCTCCTTCGTGAGGGACACCGGCCGGTCGGTCTCGGTCTTGGGCGGCAGTTCGGGTGCGATGCCCGGGTCGGACTTGCGGCGGCGCAGGAGGAAGGGGCGTACCAGCGCGGCCAGTTGCGCGGCGGTCAGGGTGTCGCGGTCGCCCTCGACGGCGCGGGCGTAGCGGTCGCGGAAGGCGGGGAGCGTGCCGAGCAGGCCGGGGGTGGTCCAGTCGAGCAGCGCCCACAGCTCGGACAGGTTGTTCTCGACCGGGGTGCCGGTCAGCGCGACCCTGCCGCGCGAGGGGATGCCGCGCAGCGCCTGGGCGGTGCGGGCGTGCGGGTTCTTGACGTGCTGGGCCTCGTCGGCGACGAGCAGCCCCCACGGGCGCGCGGCGAGGCGGTCGGCGTCGCGGCGCATCGTCCCGTACGTGGTCAGCACGAAGCTGTTCGCCTCCACGTCGGCGAGGTCGCGGCCGGGGCCGTGGAAGCGGTGTACGGCAGCGGCCGGGGCGAACCGGCGGATCTCGCGCTCCCAGTTGCCGAGCAGCGAGGCCGGGCAGACCACCAGGGTCGGGCCGGCGGCGGCCGCGCGCTCCTGGCGGCGCAGGTGGAGTGCGATGAGGGTGACGGTCTTGCCCAGGCCCATGTCGTCGGCCAGGCAGCCGCCGAGGCCGAGCGAGGTCATCCGGTCCAGCCAGTCCAGGCCCCGGAGCTGGTAGTCCCGCAGCGTCCCGGCGAGGGCCTTCGGGGCGGGCAGGGTCTCGTACGCGGCCCCGGCGCCGGTAGGCGACTGCGACCCGGCAGTACGCGGCTCCGGTTCGGCGACGAGCGCCCGCAGTTCCTCCAGTACGCCCCCGGCCGCGACCGCCACGCGTTCGCCGTCCACCTCGAAGCTGCCGGTCAGAGCCGCGCCCAGCGCCTCGATCGCGGTCAGCGGCGCCCTCCTGGACCGCGCGGCCCGGCGCAGCCTACGGACCAGCTCCGGGTCCACGACCACCCACCGGTCGCGCAACCGCACGATCGGCCTGTGTGCCCGCACCAGCCGCTCCAACTCCGCCTCGGACAGCTCCTTTTCGCCGAGCGCGACCCGCCAGCGGAAGTCCAGCAGGCCGCCGGAGGCCAGGAAGGTCTGGGCGGAGGACTGCGTCCCCTCCCGGGCGGGTTCCAGGACCCCGGTGGCGGTCAGCCCGCGTACCAGCTGCTTCGGCCAGTGCACGGCAATTCCCGCCGCCGCCAGCCGGATTGCCGTCGCACCCAGCAGCGCCCCGGCCTCCTCGTCGGACAGTTCCAGGCCGGTCGGCGCGGCGGCGTCCAGCAGGCGGCGGGCCGGCGGCCAGACCCGGGCCGCCCGGCGCAGCGCCCGCAGCGTGTCCGACCGGGCCCGCGGGCCGAACAGTTCGGGGGCGCCGACGCTTCCCGACCACAGGTCGGCCGCGTCGGCCAGCGCCGCGGGATCAGCCAGGCTGCGCAACTGCACCACCGCGAGGCAGTCCTCCGCGCCCAGCTCCAGCCGCAGCGACACCTCAAGGCCGGGATCGCGGTCCTCGTCGGCCGCCACCGGCCGGCCGCCCTCCGGCGCGCGCACCGCCTCACGGGCGACCGGCGTACGGATGAGCGGTGTCCGGGTGAGCGCGTCGGCGACGGCGTCCAGGAAGGCCGGGAGCTGCGCTCCGGGCTCGGCGGCGCCCGAGGGCGTACCGGCGGCGAGCGCGTCCAGCCGCCTGCGGTCGGCGTCGTCCAGCGGGCCGATCCGCCACGCGTCGAAGCCGCCCGGCGACACGCCGGCCGCGACCCGGCCCCGGGCGAGCAGCCCCAGCCCGAGCACGGCCGCCGCGCCCCAGAAGGCGGCACTGGCCGACGCCCGCCCGCTGCCGTCGGCCCCGAGCGCCCGGCACCGGGTCAGCAGCGGCAGCGCCTGGTCCACCGGCAGCACGACGGCGGCCAGCCGCGCGGGCTCGCCGTCCGCCCCGGCCACGGTGACGTCCTCGGGCGCGACCCCGAGATCGGGCGGGTCGCCGCCGGGCGTCCAGAACGCCATCCGCCCCGCCCGGGGCGGTTCCGCGGGCAGGAAGGCCGCCTCGCCCGCGGCGAGTTCGGGCAGCCGCGCGAGCAGCCGCCGCCGGTCGACGACGCTCCCCGGCCCGGCCGTACGGGCAGCCGCAGCCCGCCCCGCCGACGGGTAGCCCTCCGTCACCGCACCCACTCCCGATCCCCGCCCCGACCGCCGGACCTCCCG
>NZ_JAJSYW010000169.1:0-15858 GCF_036815005.1 Streptomyces sp. IBSBF 2435
GGGCGGGCGGGGGGCAATCCTCGATACCGGTCGCCCTGAGATCAGGTGGGACATCCGCACGGGTCCCGCGTACGCGAAGCCGTTTCCCGTTCGAGGTGGAGCCCGCCGTCGAGCCCGGGACGTGCGACGCCAGGCACTCCGGTCCGGCCGCGCCCGCATCGTTCGTCCCGTTGCCGACATTCCGGGATGTTCTTCCTGGGTCCGGCCCTCTGTTTGCCCCCATGAACCAGGGGAAGGCCCCCGGGAAGGCTGCGCGGCGACCCCGGGCCGAGGCATTGGCGCCGGAGCCGGCTTCCCGCAGTGAGTCACGCCCTAGAGAGATGCACATCGTGAACATTCAGATCGTCTCGCAGCACCCTCCCAAAGGCATCTGGCACGGGCTGTGCGACAAGGAAGTGCGCTCGGTCGGCGGGGAGCGCGTCGTGACCTGGACGGGGCTGATCGACCCCGGTGACGTGGCCCCGGGCCTGCGGTTCGCCATCCCTCCCACGCCCGGCGTGCGTGAGGGGGACCTGGACGTGGTCTTCGGCTACGCCGACGGCAGCGCGGTCCCGCAGGACGCCATCCGCCGGCTCGTGGACGCCGCGGAGCCTGCGGGCCGCACGGACGCCTGGGCGACCCTCACCTTCGAGGTGTCGGGGGAACTGCGCGATACGGTCGTCATGACGGTGACCCAGCGGGGAGAGGGGTTCTTCGTCCCCTCCCACAGCCCGCAGGTCGGCACCGAGGACTGACCGGCGTGCGCCCGGGCGAGCGCGGGTCAGTCCCGCCTGCCCCGCCAGTCCAGGCAGACGACGAGTGCGTCGTCCAGCGCCTCCACGTCGCCGCGGTGCCCGCGCAGCTCGTGCAGTATCGCGCGGGGCACCTCCGGGGCGGGCAGCATCCGGGTGGAGTTCATCGCACGGCTCAGGACCCTTTCCTCGTACCGCTCGCCGGCCGGGGAGGTGGCGTCGTACACGCCGTCGCTGAGAAAGAGCAGGCGGTCCCCGGGGCGTACCCGGAAGGTCTGGCTCTCGTACAGCGTGTCCTCGAACATGCCGAGCGGCAGTTGCGCGTCGAGTTCGACCGGGCTGACCTTGCGCTCGCGCAGGAGCCAGGCCTTGGGGGATCCGGCGTCTATGACCTCCACCACGCCGGTCGGCAGGTCGAAACGGAGCAGGAGGGTGGACAGGTGCAGGTCACCGCGGTGCAGGCCGTAGATGGCCTGGTCGGCGAGGCACGCCTGGTCGATCAGCGAGAGGCCGGCCCGGCGCGCGTTGCGCAGGGCGTTGATGCCGAGGCTGGTGAGCAGGGACGCCTCGATGCCCTCACCCATGCCGTTGGTGAGCGTCAGGGAGAAGTCGTCGGCGGTCGCGGACCAGTCGACGTTGTCACCGTAGACGCCGTACGCGGGTTCGAGTTGCGCCCCCATCTCGTACTCGCTCCGCGCGCAGCTGCTTCCCGGCAGCAGCTGCCACTGCATCTCGGCGGCGAGCGTCAGCCGCCGCACCCGCTTCGCCTGGAGGTACAGGTCGGTCTCGCGGTCCGCGATCAGGATGGCCCGCCCCAGCGATTCGGCGATCTCGGCGAGTTCGTCCTCGACGCCGTGGCCGGCCGCGTCAGAGGGAAGGGTGACGCACAGGACACCGATGCGCTCGCCGCGGACGCTGACCGGCAGGTGGAGCCCGGTCGCTGTGCCGCCGGACGGCTCCCGGACCGGGCGCTGGGACGCGAAGGCGCGGCCGGGAGCGCTCGTGTGCACGGGCACGCCCGGCGAAGTGAAGGGAAGAGCCTCCACGGCCTGGAGTATCGTCATTGAGTAATCTGCCATCAGCAGGTCGACGCCCAGTGCAGCGTACTGGGTGGTCAGGGCGCGGCGGAGTACCGGCAGCAGTGCGTGGGGCTCGACGGTGCGCAGCATGCGCTCCACCGCCGCGGATCTGTCCATCTGTGTACCTACCGCCTCAGGAATCATTGGTCGGGACGCCGGGAAGGGCCGATGAGGGGAGAAGGGGTCATGCCCCACGAAGCGGGCGGACGGCGGTACCGCACGTCCGCGGCACGCGAGCACGCCGCCCACTTTCCGCAGACCGCCGATCTCGCGGCACGGACCGCCGAGATCATCGAGCTGCTGGAGATCCTGTGGGAACGGCGGCGCGACATCTCCCCTGCTCCAGTATCGGCGGCCCAGCTCAGGGTGCTGTACATCCTTGAACGTGACGAATGCCTCAACGTCGGCGGTCTTGCGGCGGCCCTCGGCGCTTCGGCTCCTTCGACCAGCAGACTGTGCGATCGGCTGGAGGCGCTGGGGTTCGTCGCCCGTTCACCGAACTCGGCCAATCGCCGGGAGAAGGACCTGAGGCTCGCCGACGCCGGCCGCGCCCATCTGCGCCAGCTGCGGCTGTGGCGGGAGGCGGAGCTGCAGAAGACCATCGCGGCCATGCCGCCCGAGGCCCAGGTCGACCTGCTGCGCGGCATCCAGGCATTCCGCACCGCCTCCCGTGACGCGCCTCGCGCCTCGGAGGAAGGTCCGGACGCGGCATCGGCGTGAACGCCACCAGCGCATCGTTCCCCTCCTCTTCTCCCGGTCGGCGCCTTGCGCGGCCGGTCCTACGTGTCCGCCCGTGCGTGCGGCTGTCCGCCCGTGCGTGCGGCGCACAGGACGCGGGCACAGCGTGTGGCGCGGAAACCATAGTTGTCAAATGACAACAGTGATCGACCCGCCGAGGAGTCCGCCCCGGCGTTGCGCTAATGTTTGTCGAGCGACAAATGTGCAGCCGCAGGGGAGCGGGCATCCGTCGGCTTCGCGGCGGCACCGTACGTTGCGGGGGCGGGGCATCCGGGCCCGACAGGTCGGGAGCGCAGTGGAAATCCATGGAGACGGCGTAGGCGGCGAGAGCGCTGCGGCGTGCCGGGGCACGGCGTCCCCCCAGGCGTCCGAAGGCCGGGCGGAGTCGCGCGGCGGCGGTCCGCGGCAGGAGCGGGACCGGCTTCGTGCCCGGATCGAGGAGCTGGAAGAACGCATTCAGGGGCTCGAATCCGTCGAGCATGAGACAGCCGCGCTCAATGCCGCCCTCCTCGCGGATCTGGAGGAGACCAACCGCGGCGTGGTCGCGATGTACCACCACGAGCACCAGATGGCGCTGGCCCTCCAGCGGACCTTCCTGCCCTCCGTCCTGCCCTCGGTGCCGAACATGGAGCTGGCGGTGCGCTACCTCGCCTCCGATCCGGAGAACGAGATCGGCGGCGACTTCTACGAGGCCGTCAGCACCCCGGCGGGGCTGCTGCTGGCGGTGGGGGACGTCGCCGGGCACAACCTCCAGGCCGCGATAGTGATGGGAGAACTCCGCCACGCCCTGCGGGCGTACGCCTACGACGAGCACTCGCCGCGGGCCATCCTGTCGAGGCTGGACCGCCTGCTGAGACTGACCCGTCCCGGCCGCACCGCGACCGTCTGCGTGGCCCTGGCCGATGCCGTGACCGGGGTGGTCCACTTCGCCAACGCCGGTCACCTGCCACCGCTGCTCGCCTTCCCCGGCGCTCCTCCGCGCTACACGCACGAGCACGGGCCGCTGCTGGGCCTCGGCCTTCCCCAGCCGAAGGAGACCACCGTGCGCCTCACCGCGGGTACCCGGCTGCTGATGGTCACCGACGGGCTGATCGAGGTCCCCGGGACGCACCTCGACGAGTCGCTGGAGCGCCTGCGCGGTGTCGTGGCACAGGCCCCGCCCGGCGCCGAGGCCCTCTGCGACACCCTGATCGACGCCTTCCGCCACCACCGGCAGGACGACGTCGTGGTCTTCTCGGCCGAGTTCACCGGCGGCTGACGCCGGGTTCCGGCGGTCCTGGCCCTGCCGACGCGGGGGACCAGGGCCTTCTCCGGCGGGTCGGGATGCAGGCCCGCGACGCCACGGACCTTGTCGATGGACAGCGGATCCATGGCCGACCTCCACCGACCTGTCCCACGCTTCCCGCCCCCGGGGAGGAGGGGCGGGAAGCGTGGGACAGGTCGGCACCGCCGATCAACGGGGCGGGGCTCAAGGAGGCGATGCCCGTTTCCTGTCCGCAGCGGTCACACCTGCGTCAGCGGCCCCAGCTCCCGGCGGCAGGTTCCTCGCGCTGTCCGCCGCTGACGTTCGCGCAGGTGTTGCCGAAGGCCGGGTTGAGCAGGCCGATGATGTTGATCGAGTTGCCGCAGACGTTGAGCGGAATGTGGATCGGGATCTGGACCGCATTCCCGCTGAGGACACCGGGAGAACCGACGGCGGCACCGGTGGCGCCGGAATCGGCGGCAGCGGTGCCTGCGCCGGCGAAGGCGCCGGTTGCGGCCAGAGCGATGGCGACGAGGGACATTCGAGTACGCATGAGGTCTCTCCAACGCGTTGACGGAACGTTCCCTCATCACACAGCGCTCAGCTGCCTGTGCGCTTGTATTGCGCACATCGGGGGCGTGTCGCCCCAGCCTGTCGATTCACATGGTCGGCAGGAGCCGCTGGTGGCCGGCGACGTGGGTGGCGAGCGGGGCGACCCCGATCACAGGGGCCGCCGGTCCGGGGTGGGCCCGCCGATCACAGGGCCCACCCCGGGTGCTAGGCGACCTGCCAGAGCTGGAGCGCCGCGCCGGTGTCGGCCTGCTGGGTCACCAGCGAGCCGTCGGCGGTGGAGGCGGTGGTCAGCAGCAGTCCGCTCTTCTTGGACGCGATGGCGTAGCCGCCGGTGCGCGGCGTCACCGTCCAGCGCTGGTTGTCGCCGCCGGTGCAGGTCCACTGGATGACGGTGGCTCCCGCCGCCGAGGACCCGCCGTTGAGGTCCAGGCACAGGTGCGAGGCGCCGTTGACGAGGGTGTAGCTGCCGTCGGTGTTCCAGGTCAGCTGCCACTGCTGGTTGGCGCCGCCGCCGGGGGTCCAGGTGATCAGCTGCGTCCCGGCGGCCGTCGAGCTGCCCGGGTCGTCCAGCGCCTTGCCCGCCGTGGTGAGCACGTGGGTGCCGCTGAACTGCCCGCTGTGGACCTCGAAGGCGTACAGCGAGTAGCCGAACGTGGTGCCCCGGGCGGTGCCGTACATGCGGAGGTAGCGTCCGGAGCCGGTCAGGCCGGCCAGGTCCTGGACGCCGCCGGCGCCGGCGGTGGTGGAGTACAGCGTCCGCCAGGTGCTGGCGTCGTCGGACGCCTGGATCTGGAAGGCCTTGCCGTAGGCGGACTCCCAGCGCAGCACCACCCGGTTGATGTTCTTGGTGGAGCCGAGGTCGACCTGGAGCCACTGCGGGTCGCTGTAGGCGCTCGACCAGCGGGTGCCGGCGTCGCCGTCGGTCGCCGCGCTCGCCGGGAAATTCGTCGTCTCGGTGCTGGACGCGGTGGTCGGCCGTCCGGCCGCCAGGTCGGTCGCGCCTGCGGCGGGCCAGGCCGGGTTGTGGCCGATCGCCGCGACGATCGCGGTGAAGGCCGCGTACGTACTGGCGGGCTTGGGCGATCCCCAGGTCTGCTGGGCCAGGGCCCGCAGCGGATACATGATCCCCGAGGCGATCTGGTCCTCGGTCTCGGCCGTGGGGTTGTCGCACCAGACGTGCAGCACCGAACCGGGGTTCTTGCTGCTGTCGGTGATGGTGTTGGAGCCCTGGTAGAGGTCGGGGGTCCAGGTCTCGTACATCCACTGGGTGTCGGGCTTGGCGCCGCCGAGCACGTAGTAGGTGGGCGTCCAGGACTCGTTGGCGACGGTGTGGCCCGCGGTG
Organism: Streptomyces sp. IBSBF 2435; assembly: GCF_036815005.1. Classification (NCBI taxonomy): domain Bacteria; kingdom Bacillati; phylum Actinomycetota; class Actinomycetes; order Kitasatosporales; family Streptomycetaceae; genus Streptomyces; species Streptomyces sp. IBSBF 2435. The sequence continues at coordinate 5,707 of NZ_JAJSYW010000169.1, forward strand.
ATGAGCTGCTGCGGGGTGAGGCCGTAGTTGTACCAGTAGTCCACGACGATGTCGGCGTTGGGCGCGAGGGTGCCGTCACCGGACTTGATGCCGTCGTTCCACATGCGGGCGGTCTTGCCGCCGGCCCGGACCAGGGTGTCGGCCCAGTTCACGAAGCCGTAGTAGGTGTCCTTGGCGGTGGCGGACGCGCCGTAGTGGGCGCGGGCGTAGGTCAGCAGCTGGGGGTACTGGCTGTAGTCCGACACGTACTCGTCGGCGCCGATGTGCCAGTACGGGCCGGGGAAGAGCGGCAGGTACTCGTTGATCAGGTCCTTGACGAGGGTGTAGGTGCCCGGCAGCGACAGGTCGATGAATCCTGGGTTGACGGCGCCCGCGCTGTTCTTCAGCGCCAGCTCCGGGTGGGCGGCGACGACGGTGTCCATGTGGCCGGGCATGTCGATCTCCGGCACGACCGTGATGTGGTACTTCGCGGCCACCGCCAGGATGTCCCTGATGTCCTGCTTGCCGTAGTGGTCGGCGGCGACGACCTCCGGGTGGGTGCTGCTCTCCAGCCGGAAGCCGTAGGTGTCGGAGAGGTGGAAGTGGAAGTAGTTGAGCTTCAGGTAGGCCATGTCCTTGAGATGCTGCTCGATCCAGGCCACGGTGAAGAACTTCCGCCCGGCGTCGATCATCAGGCCGCGCTCGGACTTGGCCGGCGAGTCCACGGCCGTGCCGGCCGGGATCGTCGAGCCCTGGTGCAGCAGCTGCAGCACGCTGCGGGTGCCGTAGAACACACCGGTCGCGGTGGAGCCCTGGAGGGTCACCGACGTGCCGACGGTCATCCGGTAGCCCTCGGCGGGCAGCGCGGCGTCACCGAGGGTCAGCGCGATGTCCCCGGCGGCGGCAGTGCCGGTCGCCACGGTGACGGTGCGCCCGACCAGCTTGCCCAGGTCCTCGGCGAAGGTCGCCGCCTCGCCGGAGAGCTGGGAGGTGTAGGCGGACGCGACGACGATCCGCGAGCCCGTGCCGAAGGTGTAGGTGCCGGTTCCGGCCGTCCACTGGCGCAGGGCCGGGATCGTCTGCGGGGTGCCGGCTGCCGCCTGCGCGGTGTTCGCGCCGGTCAGCGACGGCAGGACGAGCACGGCCAGGGCGCAGGCCAGGGTCGTGATCACCGCCGTCAGGTGTCGGAGTGTTCTCATCGTTCCTCGTGGGGTCGTAGGAGAGGAGCAGGCGGGGGGGAGGGAGCCGTGCGGCTGACCCGAGGTCAGACCCGGAACCAGCGCTGGTTGTCGCCGTAGTGGCAGTCCCAGAGCTCCAGCAGCGCGCCGTCGGCGGTGCTGTTGCCGCTGACGTCCAGGCAGAGCCCGGAGGCGACGCCTGTGATGCTGCCGTCCGCGTTCAGCACCCACTGCTGGTTGGCGCCGCCGCCGCAGTCCCACAGCACGACCTTGGTGCCGGCCGTGGTGCCGTTGGCGTAGGCGTCGAGGCACTTGCCCATGACGCGCAGGGTGCGGTCCGCGTGGTAGGCGAGCTTCTGGTTCGCCCCGGCGTTGCAGGTCCACTGGGCGAACTGGGTGCCGTTGGCCGTGGACAGCGCAGGGTCGTCGATGCACTTGCCGGAGGCGATGCCCACGAAGGTGGACGCGGCGGGGGTGTTCGCGCCGAGGACCGACAGGTTGTCGAACTGGGCGCCGTAATACCCGCCGGTGCCGAGGCCGGCCTCGCCGACCGCGTAGGTCGAGTCGGTCGCGGAGCCGATGGCCGTGCCGTCCACGGCGGCGGTGATGGTGCTGCCTGCGAAGCCCAGGCTGATCCGGTGCCAGACCGGGATTCCCAGCGCGGCGGTGGAGCCCGAGGCGAGCGTGGTCATCGTCCCGCCGCTGGTGTTGCGCAGGATCGACCAGGCCCCGGTGGACGCCACCCGCAGGTAGTAGCCGGCCTGGTGCGACTGCGGCCGGCCCTGGACGTTGGCCCGGCCGAGCAGCTCGACCGTCCCGGCCTGCGGCAGCACGGCGTCGGCGCTGACGGTGTAGTCGCCCCACTCCGGGTCGCCGAACAGGGCGTAGGGCTCGCTGTCGTCCTGCCACAGGATCGGCTTGGCGACCGCGGCCTGGCGCAGGCACTCGCCGGTCCGGCCCGCGATGCAGGGGGCCGTCTCGAAGGAGCCCTGCATGTCGCTGAGGTAGCGGGCCTCGCGGCCGGTCGCGTAGCTCTCCAGGTTGTCTGTGTAGGGGAGTGGGAGGCTGCTCCGGGCCGGTCCCGCGGCGGCCCCCTTGGCGGCGGCCGGCGTGATCGTGGTCAGGGTGTAGGCGTAGCCGGGCTGGAGGGTGACGGAGAACGCGCCCGCCGTCGGTGTGATGTCGGCCTGCTGCGCCATCCACCGGGCCGGGTTGTTGCTGGTCATGTCCGTGGCCCAGACGTGCACGACGCCGGCCGCCATGCCGCCCTTGACGTGGAGGGAGACGGTGCGCGCGGCGGACGCCGTGGTGGTCTCCAGGACCGTGGTCCAGTCCGTGCCGTTGGCGGACTTCAGCGTGGTGTAGCTGCCGTTGGCGCGGTCGCCCTCGATGTAGCCGCCGGCCGAGTCCAGGTACGTCCAGCCGATGGAGGTGAACCGGGTGAGGTGCGCGGTCGCCCACAGGGCCCGGCCCACGGCGTAGTTCCCGGACCAGGGCTGGTTGGCCAGCACCAGGCCGACCGTGGAGTACGGCAGGTCCTGGTACGGGGACGCGACCAGCGGCCAGTTGATGTAGGCGGTCATCTGGCCGTCGAGGTGGTCCCGGTTGAGGGCGCGGATCAGCGAGGCGCCGTCCTGGTAGTCGTGCGAGCCGTTCTCGCTGGCCCACAGCGGCTTGCCGGTGGCCACGGCGTTCCCGCTGGACGGGCAGGAGGTCTGCGCGGACAGCCAGCCGCAGGGGTAGTGCATGCCGACGACGTCGATGGCGTTCTTGAAGGCCGTGTCGGCGACCATGTCGTCGGCGACCGCCCAGCTGTCGTCGGCGCCGACGACCTTGGTGGCCAGCCCGGCGGTGGCCAGGGCGCTGTGCAGGTTCTCGAACCAGGTCTTGTTGTAGCCGCGCTCGTTCCAGCCACCGATGTAGTCGATGGTCAGCCCGTGGTCGCTCTTGGCGTGCTGGATCCAGCGGAGGTAGTAGTTGATCATGTCGGTGGACCAGAAGTTGCCGCCGCCGATCCAGCCGGGGGCGGTCCAGGCCAGGCCGTACAGCTTGACGGCGGGGTTGCGGGCCTTCGCCTGCGCCATCAGCCACCACTCGTAGCCGCGGTTGTAGTCGACGTCGGCCGCGGTGTGCTCGGCGCTGGGCTCCGCGCCGTCGGTCGAGTTGGCGTCGCCGCCGATCTCCACCTTGAGCATCTGGAGGCCGGCGCCGTAGCCGGGCTTGAACAGGTAGTCGAGCACCTGGCTCCGGTACGGCTCCGGGTAGTCGTAGAGCAGGCGGGAGTTGCCGCCGCCGCCGCTGATCGCGCCGACGCCGTCGAAGGTGCGGCCGGTGGCGGCGGCGCCGTCGATCACCACCGACGTCGCCGCGTGGGCGGTGGCCGGCAGTCCGAGCACCGAGCCGGTCGCGCCGAGCAGGATGATCAGTGCCATGGTCAGGATGCGGAGGGCCGGGAACGGCCGTTGCCGGGGCTGCCGTCCGACGGTCAGCACGTGCATGCGGGGACTCCTGGGGGTGTGGGGGAACCGCGCCGGGCGAGGACCGCGCGGCGCCGCGGTGGGTCAGCCGACCTTGACGAGCGTCCAGACGGTGCCCTGGGGGACGGCGTGCTGGGTCACGGTCGCGCCGTCGGCGGCGCCGTCGGCGCTGAGCGCGAGACCGCTGGAGCGGGCGGTGAGGACATACCCGGAGCCCGAGGCGGCCAGCCGCCAGGCCTGGTTGCTGCTGCCGGAGCAGGTCCACTGGTCCACGGCCGCCCCCGCGGCGGTGGAGCCGCCGAAGACGTCGGCGCAGAGACCGGAGTTGACGTTCCTGAGGACGTAGCCCCCGGCGGAGTCCGCGGTGGCGGTCCAGCGCTGGTTTGCCCCGCCGTTGCGGGTCCACACCGCGAGCCTGGTCCCGGCGGCGGTGGACAGCGCGGGCACGTCGAGCGCCTGGGTCCCGGTCCTCAGCTCGTACACCCCGCCGGAGACCACCGGTCCGGCGGCGACCACGCTCAGCGTGATCTGCGCGGTGCGGGTGATCTGGGGCGTGGCTGCGGTGACGGTGACCAGGTAGTCGCCCGGTGGGGTCGAGGCGGCGGTCTGCACGGTCAGGGTGGAGCTGCCGCCGGTGGCCACCGAGGCCGGGCTGAACGCCGCGGTCGCCCCGGCGGGCAGCCCGCTCGCGGAGAGGGCGGCGGTGGCGGAGGCCCCGCTGGACAGCACCGTGCTGACGGTGGAGACGGTGGACGTCCCGGCCGGGACCGAGGCCATCGGCTGGCTCGCGGACAGGGTGAAGTCGTAGGCGGGGGCGAAGACCTGGACCTCGGCCAGAGACAGGTAACCGGTCCCGGACAGCTGCACCCTGACGTACCGTCCGGTGCGTCCCGCGGTCAGGGGGGTGGGACTCGCGGCCTGAGAGGTCCGGTGGCTGGACCGGACCCCCGGCTGGAGCGCCTGCTGCTGCGGGGTGAGCCCGGCGGCGAACGGGGTGTCGGAAACGAGGACCCAGTAGTCCGTGAGGCGGTCGGCGCAGCAGTCGGTACGGTTCCACAGCGCGATGTCGCCGACGGGCCGGGAGCTGCCGAGGTCGACCTGCCACCAGGCGTTGGCGTCCGCCCCTGTGTGGGTGACGGAGCCGTCGGTGAAGACGCCGTCGGTGTTGCCGTCCACGCCGTGCGCCGCGTCGCCGCCCGGCTGGGTGCTGGAGGACTGGGAGGCGGCCTTGCCGAGGGCGAGGTCGGCGGACCTGCCGTCGTCGTAGAGCGAGACGGAGGAGATCGCCGGCGGCAGCGCCCGCGAACCGGTGATCCGCAGCCGGATCCTGGACGTGCTCACCGGCGTGGCCAGGCGGATCAGCCGCTTGTAGCCGATGGTGGTCGCGTTGGCGACCTGCTGCCAGGAGGAGCCGTTCCAGGCGTCCACCGCGAAGGACTCCACCCGTTGGCCGATCTGGATGTCCTCCTGGACCTGGACGATGTCGACGGTCCTGGTCGCGCCCAGGTCCACGACCAGCGAGCCGGTGGTGGCGGTGGGCTGCCAGGCGGTGGCGTAGTCGCCGTCCACGGCGTTGGCGGGGGCGTTGCCGGCGCCGGCCGTCGTACCGGTGTCGTTGCTCGCGGCGGCACCCGCCGCCAGGTCGGTGGCGAAGGTGGTGCGGATCCACTGGCCGAACTCGGCGAGCCGGGCCTCGTCCGCCGCGTCGAACCGCCCGGTCCGGTCGGGCGGTACATCCAGCAGCAGCTGGCAGTTGCGTCCGATGGACGCGTAGTACATCGAGGTCAGCGCGTCCAGGGACTTGGGCGGCTGGTCCGGGTGCCAGAACCAGCCGTTCTCCAGGCGGGCGTCGCACTCGGCCGGCGACCAGGCCAGGTAGCCCGACGCGGTGGTGAGCTGGGCGTCGGAGGCGATGTCGGTCGCGGTCTCGCCGAAGGTGGGGGAGCGGGGGCCGTCGGCGTCGGCGTCGCCGGTCTGCGGGACCACGCTCCACTCGCTGGAGCGGGCCGAGCCGTTCTCGTTGCCCGCCCAGCGCACGTCAGGACCGAACATCACCGCCGTGGGCTGGAGCGTGCGCACCATCCGGTACCAGTCGTGCACGTCGTAGGGCTGCCGTCCGCCGGTGGGGTCGTAGCCGTCGAACCAGACCTCGTCGATCGTGCCGTAGCGGGTCAGCAGCTCGTAGAGGGTGTTCATGTAGTAGCGGTTGTAGTCGTCCGCGGTGACGGTGAACGTCGGGCCGGAACCTGCCCCCTGGGAGGGGATGACGGCGCTCGCCGCGGCGCTGCCGTTGCCGAACCTGCCGCCGGCCTGGTTCTCGTGCAGGTCGGCGGGGGAGAGGTAGAGGCCGACCTTGATCCCGTACTTGTGGGCCGAGTCGGTGAACGACTTGACCAGGTCGCCCTTCCCGCCGAGCCAGCTGCTGGCGGCGATGCCGTACGAGGAGTAGGCCGACGGGAACATGAGCATGCCGTCGTGGTGCTTGGCGACCATGATCACCATGGTGAACCCGGCGTTCTTGAAGTCCGCCATCCACTGGTCGGTGTCCAGGTCCACCGGCTGGACGAGGCCGGGCGACTCGGTGCCGGACCCGACCTCGCTGCCGGTGTAGGTGTTCGGGCCGAAGTGGATGAAGCCCGTCAGACCCTCCTTCTGCCAGGCGATCTGGCGCGGTGCGGGCGTGACCGAGGCCGCCTTGGCCAGCAGTTGCTGGGAGGTGTCGGTACTGCTGACCGTCACCACGGGGTTGGGCGCCGGCGGGGTGGTGGCGGCGGCGGGCTCGGCCTGCGCGAGGCCGCCGAACACCGCCGCCGCCACCGAGGCCAGGAAGCCGATCAGTCGTCTCCTGCGCACGGGGGTCTCCTGACTACTGGGGCAGGGCCCAGATCTGGTTCTGCTGGTTGGGTTCGGAGTTGCCGCAGGTGTCGACGATGACCGGCGTGGCGTCGGCGGTCTGGGAGGCGTAGTCGTCCACGCAGAGGCCGAGGGACGTGTTGCGCAGGAAGCCGTTGCGCTGGTAGGCCCATTTCTCGCTGGCGCGGCCGTCGCAGGGGCTCAGCACCGCCCAGTAGCCGACGTAGCGGTTGTCGCCGCTCTTGTAGGAGGCGTCCAGGCAGTTGCCCAGGGTGCGCACGGTGCCGTCGGCGGGCAGCGTCCAGCGCTGGTTGGTCCCGGCGGTGCAGTGGAACAGGATCACCGGGTTGCCGGCCGCGGTGCCGGACCCGCTGTCGTCCAGGCACTTGCCGGCGATGCCGGTGATCTGGCCGGTGGGCTGCACCCCGGTGCACCCGGCGCCGGGGTGCACCCGGTAGATCGCGGTGCCGTGGGCCGGCACGGTCGCCGAGAGGGCGCCGGTGCTGCTGGTCGTGGTCCCGGTCCAGAGGTCCTTCGCCGTCGCCGTGCAGCCGCTGCCGAGGAAGCCGACGCCGGCCAGGGTGGTCGCGGCGCTGGTGGCGGTCGTGCCCCGGTTGAGCAGGGCGACCGCGCGGTCGCCGTTCGCGAGGGGCTTGGCCAGGACGTCGACGGTGCCGTTGCGGGAGACGATCCCGGCCTGCTTGCCGAGCGCGTCCTGGTCGACGGCGATGACGTCGGTGTTGCCCGCGATCGCCAGCGAGGTGCTGGACATGGCGGGGACGTCGGTGCTGAGGATCAGCGGCGAGGCCATCACCGCCCACAGCGCGACCTGGCTCCTGGACTCGTCGGCGGTCAGGCCGTCGCCGGTGATCAGGAAGTCCGGGTCGTTCCAGCTGCCGGGGGCGGCGTAGCGCGCGAGCGGCGAGTTGTAGCCGTACTGGGTCATCACGCCGCTGCCGTTGGAGGGCTTGTCCCAGGCCGAGCCCGCCATGTTGTACATCTTCACGTCGTTGCCCTCGCGCCACAGCTGCCCGCTGCGGCTGGCCCCGTCGATCACGTCGTACCAGTTGTTGAGGTCGGACGCGCCGATGGAGAAGTAGGCGGGGGAGGACTCCGAGAAGACCATGTCGCGCTGCGAGGAGTTGGCCTTCATCGCGGCGGCGAAGTCGGAGTAGGCGTTGGTGTAGCCGCTGGCGCTGCTGGACGCGGCGGGCATGTTGCACCCGTCGAGCTTGATGTAGTCCACGCCCCAGGATGCGAAGAGGTCCGCGTCCTGCTGGAAGTGGCCCCAGCTGCCCGGGAAGCCGCCGCAGGTACTGCTGCCGATGTCCTCGTAGATGCCGAACTGGAGCCCGAGGCTGTGCAGTTGCGTGCCGATGTAGGCCATGCCGTGCGGGAGCTTGGCGCTGTCGGCGACCAGGTTGCCGGCGGCGTCGCGGGAGTGGGTCATCCAGCAGTCGTCGATGGTGACGGTCTTGTAGCCCTTGGCGGCGAGACCGCTGTCCACCAGCCCGTGGGCCTGGTTGAGGATCAGCGCCTCGGTCGGGCCGACGTCGCCGGGGTTGGGGGAGTTGACGCCGCAGCCGAAGCGGGCCCAGTTGTTGAAGCCCATGGGGGGCGTCACCGCGAGGGCGTGGCCGGCGGGACTGGTGGCGGTGGAGGAGGCCCCGGCTTCGGGTGCGACGCCGGCGAGGGCCACGCCCAACGCCATGGTTATCGAAGACAAACAAAAACGAACAGACCGTGGGAGTCTTCTCATGGGGGATGACTTCCGATCTTGCGGAGGGGGGCGCAGGGAAAGGTCGGATGGCCGATAGTGCAGCGCACGGTGTGCGCCATGTCAATGGCTGCGCGAAATCTCGGTTAATGAGCATTCTTGCGCAGTGCACTGAACGAAAATTGGGGTCAAATCACTGCTTAAATGCGCCAAACGGGCATACGCTCTGTGAATATCGAGGCAACTGTGAGCAAGCGCCTTCGCGGGGTTGCGTCGGGCATTTCCGCAAAGGCCCTATGTCATTCGTCCCCGCGGGGTGTGGACTAGACCACTCCGGGCGAGTAGTGTTGTGCCGCCGAGGTCCACGTCGCTTTACGTTGGAATATGATCGATGTGCCGCCCCAGTGGCCGGGCCGCGCGGGCCCCTGACCCTCACCGTCCGTACGCGGGCCCCCGGGGCTGCGCTGTGCCCTGCCGCCACCGCCGCCGTGTTCGAGGAGGTGGACACCGGCCGCACCCGGATCCGCAGTCACGACGCGACCGCCTCCGGGTTCGACGGCCGGCCCGTGCGCGGACGGCTGCACGTCGCGGTCAGGGCGACGCGCCCGCTCGGCTGTGTCCGAGGGTTTCGGCGGTCATGTGGACGAGACGCCGGCGGAGCGTCAGATCAAGCCGCCAGTTCCGTGGAATCTGGCGGACAGCGGCAAAGGGACGTGGCGAGGTCGTCACGGCCGAGGCTGCGCCTGCTCAGTTCCTGGCGAAGATCCCGTTCGGGTACGCGCCGTTGGCCAGCGCTATTGCGGCAAATCCGCCGGCGAGCTCGGTGAGGCGTTCGACTCCGGCGGCTCCCAGATGGTCGTAGGGCGCGCTTGCCAGGTGGTCCGTCTCGCGTTCCAGGCCCGCGCGGAGTGCCGTTCCTGCCTCGGTCAGCTCGCCGTCCGGGTTCAGGAGGCCCCTGTCCTGCAAGCGCTTCCGGGCCGCTGACCACTCTTCCTCGCTCCAGCCGCGGGTTGTCCGGGCGAAGGACGGGGTGAAGCCGCGGCCGGAGGACGTATGGGAGACGAGAGCCTCCAGCCCGTCCAGGCCTGCGTGTGTCAGCAGGGCGATGTGGCCGTCGCCGCGGTGCTCCCGCAGGACGGTCGCCGCCTGCCAGAGCACCACATGCGGCTCCTGTGCCGCGGGCTGGTCGGCTTCTGCGGCGCACAGCGGGCGGCCTGCGCGGTGGCAGCCGTCGGTGGCGCGCAGGGCCAGCTCGGCGGCCTCGGCCATCTCCCGGGAAGCCAGCGCCTCCTCGCCCAGCAGCCGCCGCAGCAGCTTGTCGACGGCGCGCAGCCGGGCCGCCAGCAGTTGGGCGGGAGCGGCGACGGCCCAGGCCGCGGGTATGTGCTGGGTGATCAGCGCATGACTGAAGTTGAAGAAGGTCGCCGTGACCGTGCCGGGGCCGACCGCGCCCATCGCGGCGGAGCGGGCCGCGAAGTAACCCGCGGCGCTGAAGTAGGTGCCGGGGCCGCTGGCGAGCCCGAGGGCTTCCGTCTCCGCGTTGAACTCCGGTGAGAAGTACAGCGCGGAGTGGAGGGCGTTGAGGGGATTGTGGCAGCGCCGGCCGGCTCGGGGGTCCGTCATGCGGATCAGGCTACAAGGCGCGCGCGGGGCGAGGCGCGGTCTCCCGGTGCGCGTGACGCGCGGGCCGCCGCGCGGGCAGGCCCCCGCGCGGCCAGTAGCCCGCACCGAACTCCGCTATCGGGTGCCGTTGTTGGCAGAAACGCCCGAACGGCTCGCCGGCGTACGGAGGGGTGGCCAACGGGTGTGCCGACGGCCCGCCGATACGGGGGCGCGTGACGCTCCTGTCATGACGACGTTTCGGCGGCGCGGCGGTATTCGGCGTTGATCCGCTGGGCTTCTTCGAGTTGGTCTTCGAGGATGACGATGCGGCAGGCGGCTTCGATGG